>NZ_SSBM01000020.1:0-127774 GCF_004795115.1 Streptomyces sp. A0592 | reverse complement strand
GCGGACCGCTGAACACCAGCCCCAGCTGGTTCCAGTGCTGGGGCCGCGGTGACCAGCACGCCGGCGGCAACAACGTCTGGTACTGGACCCAGCTGGACAACGGCCAGTGGGGCAACGTCGCCGCCGTCGACCTCCACACCTCCGTCGACCCCGCGCCGGGCCTGCGCGAGTGCTGAGGGACCCCTGAACGGCGGCGCGGCCCCCATCGGCGACACCCGACGGGGGCCGCGCCGCCGTTCAGCCGTGCTGGTGCTGCTCCGGCAGCCGGCTCTCCGGATGCGCCCACAGCAGCACGTTCGCGGGCCGCTCGTCGCGGAAGAAGTCGAGGACGTCCTGGTCCGAATGGCGCAGGCTGAAATGGGTGAGGACGAAGAGGGTCTCCGGGTGGGCCTCGACGACCGGCTTCAGCCGGCTCCACACGGTGTGCCCGACCCGGTCGGCCCGCTCCAGCTCGGCGTCGTCGAGGAACGTGCACTCGGTGATGACCACCGGATACTCCAGCAGCCACGGACTGTCCTCGAAGACGCTCACGTGGGTGTCCCCGAGGAACGCGAACAGCGGCCTGAGCACCTCCCGTTCGACCTCCACGCCCTCCTTGCGGCGCTGCGCGAGGATCCGGCCGAACTCCGCACCCCGGCCCTGCTCCACCAGGCTGCGCCGCAGTTCCTCGTACGCGGGCAGCAGCGCCTTGCGCGGCTCGGAGAACGCGTACCCCACACACGGCACCTTGTGGACGCACTCCACCACCCGCACCCGGTGGCCGCGCCGCCCGAAGGAGAACTCCTCCCCGCCGCGCACCCCGTGCAGCCGGCAGCCCGCGGCGAGCGCAGGATCGTAGGCGGCGCCGTGGTTCAGCTCGGCGGACGCCCGCAGGAACGACTCCACGTACGGCACCGCCGCGGCCGGCAGGTGGATGTCGACCCCGCCGGCCCGGGCGGCGAGGAAGTCGAGGTCCTTGGAGTGGTCGTGGTGGGTGTGGGTGAGGAAGACGGTCTCCGGCTGCCGACCCTCCGCCAGCCCGGCGTCGAGCGCGCACCGCAGCTCCGGGACGTGGAAGAACGTCTTGTCGTTGGCACGCGAATAGCCGGTCAGGGTGAACTCGGTACCGGGTATCCGCCAGGTCTTCCACTGCCGGAACGGGTGCCCCCGCTCCAGCCGGCCGGGATGGGCGGCCGGTGCCGTCCGCGCAGGGGCCAGTGCCATCGGTGCCTCCGTCGGACCGCCGTGATCGGGTGAAGGAGCCGATCGTAACGGCCTGCCCGCCACCGCGGCCTGCAGTTTTCCCGGCGCCCCGCCGACACGGCCGGTACCGCCGACACGGCCGGTGCCGCCGACACGGCCGGTACCGCCGGTACCGTCGGCGCCGCGGATCGTCGGCCGCGCGCCCGCCCGCCGTCAGTCCCCGCCGCTGACCGAGGCCCCCGGCCCCGACCCGCCCACCCTGACACCCCCGACCGCGCCCCCACCCCCGGCCATGCCGCCGCCGGCGGACGTCCGTACGGTGCGCATCCGCACGTACGCGTACACGCAGCCCGCCAGAGCCAGATCGGACAGCAGCATGAACCCGATCGAGTACGAGCCCTTGGCGCTGTAGACGGCGCCCATGACCAGGGGCGGCACGAAGCCGCCCAGGCCGCCGACCGCACCGACGATGCCGGTGACGCTGCCCACCCGCGGTTGCGGCGTCACCTGCGACACCAGGGCGAACACACTGCCGCTGGCCGTGCCGAGCCCGGCCGCGATGCACAGCAGACAGACGGTGCCGACCGGATCCAGAGGCGGATCGAAGGCCTGGACGACGGCCAGGAGCGCCACGAAGGCGAGGGCGCCCGCCGTCACCACGGCGGGATGGACGCGGTCGGCCAGCCAGCCGCCGAACGGACGGGCGACCACGGTCAGCAGGGCGAACCCGGCGGCCTTGGTACCCGCATCCGTCGGCGTCAGCCCGTACCCGGTCCTCAGATACGTCGGCAGGTAGACCCCGAAGGCGACGATCCCGCCGAACCCGATCGCATACAGCGCCGACAGCTCCCAGGTCACCCGCAGCCGCCCGGCCGAGGCGAGCCGGTGCCCGAGCGAACCGGCCGGCATGGGCCGGTCCGGCCGGTCCCGGATCAGCAGTGCCGCCAGCACGGCGTACACGGCCAGTGCGACCGCCACCACCACGAACGGCAGGTGCTCGCCGCGCTGCGCGATGCGCGGGGTGAAGTAGCCGGAGAGCGCCACCCCGCCCATCCCCATGCCGAACACCCCGAGCGCGAACCCGCGCCGTGCCGGCGGGAACCAGGAGTTGACCAGCGGCACGCCGATGGCGAACGTCGTGCCCGCCAGCCCCAGCAGGAAGCCGACCGCCAGCGTCGCCACGTAGGAGTCCCGGGCGGGAATCAGCAGCACCACCGGCACCACGGTGAGCGCGGACACCAGGGGGAACATCCGCCGGGCCCCGTAGCGGTCGGTGAGCGCACCCACCGGGACCCGCCCGAGGGAGCCGACCAGCACGGGCACCGCGACCAGCAGCGACTGCTGCACCGAGGTCAGGCCGAGCCGGTCGTGGTAGTCGCTGCCCAGCGGGGCGACCAGGTCCCAGGCCCAGAAGGTGAGGGTGAACCCGACCGTGGCCACGATCAGGTTCCGCCAGGCGGCAGCTGCTGGGGCGTCGGCTCTCTCCACAGCGCCACGCTAGGGACAGCGCCCGGCGGCGGCGCGCCGGACTGGTCTGTCCGGGCCCACCGGTGCCCGCCGCCGCCCACGCCCGCCGCCGCCCACGCCCGCCGCCGGCGCCCGAAGCCCGGCGCCCGCAGCAGCCTCAGACCGCGTAGCGGTCCGGCGCGAACAGCGAAGGGTTCGCCGCGATCCACTCCGAGGTCCGACGCAACCCCTCCTCCAGTCCGACCCGCGGCCGCCAGCCCGCCCAGTCCCGGGCCCGCGCGTTGTCCGACAGCAGCCGCTGCACCTCACTGCCCGACGGCCGCAGCCGCGCCGGGTCCACCACCACCTCCGCATCCCGCCCGGAAGCCTTCACCAGGGCCTGCGCCAGCGCCCCGACGGATATCTCCTCACCGGTACCGAGGTTGACCACCTCACCCAGCGCCCGCTCGCACTCGGCCACCGCCAGGAAGCCCTCCGCCGTGTCCGTCACGTAGGTGAAGTCCCGGGTCGGCGTCAGCGACCCCAGGCGGATCTCCCGCGACCCGGCGTGCAGCTGGGCCAGGATCGTCGGGATCACCGCGCGCGCCGACTGCCGCGGCCCGTACGTGTTGAACGGACGCACCACCGCCACCGGCAGCTCGAACGCGTGGTGGAAGGAGAGCGCCATCATGTCCGCGCCGATCTTCGACGCCGAGTACGGGGACTGCGGCTGCAGCGGGTGGCTCTCGGGGATCGGGGCGGTCAGCGCCGTCCCGTAGACCTCGCTCGTCGAGGTGTGCACCAGTCGCCGCACCCCGTGCCGCCGGCAGGCCTCCGCCACGTTCTGCGTGCCCGTCACGTTCGTCTGCACGTACGCACCCGGCGAGGCGTAGCTGTACGGAATCCCGATCAGCGCCGCCAGATGGAAGACGGTGTCGCAGCCGGCCACCGCGTCGCTGACCCGGCCCGCGTCCCGGACGTCACCCGCCCACATCTCCACCGGCCCGTCCGGGTCGGCGAGGTAGCGCGCCAGGTGCCCCTTCTCCGCGTACGGCTTGTAGTGGACGAAGGCACGCACCCGCGCCCCCCGTGCCACCAGCAGGTCCACCAGCGTCGAGCCGATGAAGCCCTCCGCGCCGGTGACCAGGACAGTACGGCCGGTCCAGCTGTTCATATGTGCTCCAGATCAGAGAGGACAGAAGAGGGGGCGAGGCCGGCGACGCGCAGGACCTCGGCGGCCAGCAGCTCGGCGGCCCGCGCGTGCGGGCCGGGATCGGCGGCGCCGGCCATCGCCGACAGCCGCGCCGGATCGGCCAGCAGCGGCCCGACGAGGCCGGCGAGGCGCTCGGCGGTGGTCTCGGCGTCGGGCAGCAGCAGCCCGGCGCCCGCGTCCGACAGCACCCGCGCGTTGTGGGTCTGGTGGTCGCCCGGCGCGTACGGGTAGGGCACCAGGACCGCCGGGACCCCGGTCGCCGCCAGCTCCGCGACGGTCGCCGAACCCGCACGGCACACCACCAGGTCGGCGGCCGCGTACACCAGGTCCATCCGGTCCAGGTACGGCACGGCCCGCGCGATCCGCTGCCCGCCCGACAACGCCAGCTCGGCCACCGTGTCCGCCAGTACGGCCGGACCGGTCTTCACCAGCAGCTGCACGTCGTCCCGGTCCTGCCACAGGCCCGCCAGCGCGGCCGCCGCCCGGGTCAGGCGCACCGCGCCCAGGCTGCCGCCGTTGAAGACGACCAGCCGCCGCCCCGACGCCACCCCCAGCGCCCGCCGCGCCTCCACGCGCAGCGCCGCCCGCTGCGCCCCGGGCAGCCGTGCGAGGCCGGACAGGGCCGCCGAGATCGGCATTCCGGTGGTCAGCGCCCGCTGCCCGCCCGAGAGGTGGGCCCGGCTGCGGTCGAAGGCCACCGCGACGTGCGGGGTGAGGCGGGCCGCGAACTGGTTGGCGCGGCCCGGCACCGCGTTGGACTCGTGGATCACGGCCGGCAGCCCGGCCAGCCGGGCCCCGAGCACGGCGGGCGCGCTCGGATACCCGCCCATGCCCACGACGACGTGCGCGCCCTGCGCCCGGATCACCGAGCGCGCCTGGTGCGCGGAGCGCAGCAGCGCCGCGGGCAGCAGGTACCGCTTCGCGCCCAGCGCGGGATCGAAGGGGATCATGTCGACGGTGTGCAGGCGGTAGCCGGCACCGGGGATCAGCTCCCCCTCCAGGCCCCGCTCGGTCCCGATGAACGAGACCACGGCGCCGGGCACGGCGGCCCGCAGCGCCTCCGCGAGAGCCAGACCGGGATAGATGTGCCCGCCGGTGCCGCCCGCACCGATCACGACGGACAGCGCCCCGGCCGCAGCCGGGTGTGGTGTGGTGGTGGTCATGGGCGCACACTCCCGGTGCGTCCTAAGAACGTTCTAAGAGGTTCTCTCAGAAGCCTTTGGCAGGCTGTGCCCCCATGAGCTCCACGAACAGCACGGACGCCACGAACAGCACGGACGCCGCGGGCTCCGGGCGGCGCATCCTCGTCGTCGACGACGAGCCCGAGGTACGGGCGGCCGTCGAGGACGGACTCACCGTCGAGGGCTACGAGGTCCGCGGCGCCGCCGACGGCCTCGCCGCCCTCTCCCAGGTGGCGGCCTGGGAGCCCGACGCGGTCGTCCTCGACGTCATGATGCCGGTCCTCGACGGCCTCGGCGTCTGCCGGCAGCTGCGGGCGATGGGCGACCGCACCCCCGTCCTCGTCCTGACCGCCCTGGACTCCGTCAGCGAACGCGTCGACGGACTGGAGGCGGGCGCCGACGACTACCTCGTCAAACCCTTCGCCCTCGACGAGCTGACCGCCCGGGTCCGCGCCCTGCTGCGGCGGGCCGCACCCGCCCCCGCCGGCGCCGCCCCGCTCGCCTTCGCCGACCTCGTCCTGGACCCCGCGACCCGCACCGGCCGCCGGGGCGGCCGCCCGCTGGAGTTCAGCCGCACCGAAGCGGCCCTCCTCGAACTCCTCCTGCGCCACCCCGGCCAGGTACTCCCGCGCGAGCTCATCCTCGAACTGGTGTGGGGACGCGACTTCGGCCCGGACTCCAACTCCCTCGCCGTCTACATCGGCTACCTGCGCCGCAAACTGGAAGCCGCGGGCGAAGCACGCCTCGTGCACACCGTCCACGGTGTCGGCTACCGGCTGGACGCGCCGTGAGCACCGGCCGCCGGCGCCTCGGCCGGGTCTGGCGCCGGCGCGGCCCCCTGCGCACCCGCCTCGCCCTGTCCGTCACCGCCGCCGTCGCCCTTGTCGCGGTCGGGGTGTGCGCGGCGGCGTACCTGGTGGTCCGCTCCGCCCTCTACGAACAGCTCGACCTCAGTCTCACCCAGTCCGCGCGCCTGGCCGCCCAGCGCAACCCCGGATCCGCACCGGGCGTCCTGGCGGGGGAGTGCCGCTTCCTGGCCGCACCCGCCTGCGCCGAGGTCGTCCCCGCCGACCCCGCCGACGACCCCCGCCCGCCGGGACAGCTCCCCGTCACCCCCGCCGCCCGCACGGTCGCCGCCGGCACGAAGTCCCCCTACTACACGAACATCACGGTCGCCGGACACCCCGCCCGGATGCTCACCACCGACTACGCCAAGGGCCGCGCGCTCCAGGTCGCCCTGCGCGCCGACACCGTCCGGGACGGCATCGAGGAAGCCGCCCGCTGGCTGGCCCTGACCGCGGCCGCCGGCGTCCTGCTGGCCGCCCTCCTCGGGTACTGGGTCTCACGCACCGGCCTGGCCCCGGTCGCCCGGCTCACCGCGACCGCCGAGCGGATCGCCGCCACCCGCGACGCCCGCCACCGCATCGAACTGCCCTCACCGGGACGCGAGGACGAGATCACCCGCCTGGCCACCAGCTTCAACACCATGCTGGACGAACTCGAACAGTCCGTCGCCGCACAGCGCCGGCTCGTCGCCGACGCCTCCCACGAACTGCGCACCCCGCTCACGGCACTGCGCACCAACGCCGAACTCCTCGCCCGCGCCGACCGCCTCACCCCCGAGCAGCGCGACCGCGCCTCCGCCGCGCTGGGCCGGCAACTGCGCGAGGTGACGGGCCTGGTGGGCGACCTGATCGAGCTGGCCCGCGACGAAGAACCCCAGCCGCTGGTGGAACAGGTCCGCCTGGGCACCCTGGTGGAACACTGCGCGCAGGCCGCCCGTACGCACTGGCCGGCGGTGCCCTTCCACGTCCGGGTGCCGGCCGAGCCCGTCGTGGTGCCCGGCGTCCCCGCACGGCTCAGCCGCCTGCTGGGCAACCTCCTGGACAACGCCGCCAAGTTCAGCCCCTCCGGCCTGCCCGTCGAGGTCGAGCTGACGGCGGGCACCCCGGGCCGGGGCCCGCAGCTGACGGTCCGCGACCACGGCCCCGGCATCGCGCCGCAGGACCTCCCGCACGTCTTCGACCGCTTCTACCGCGCCGGCACGGCCCGCGCCCTGCCCGGCTCGGGCCTGGGCCTGGCCATGGCCCGCCAGATCGCCCGGGCCCACAGTGCCGACCTGACGGCGGAACCCGCCCCGGGCGGCGGCGCCCTCTTCCGCCTCGCGTTCTGAGGCGGAGGCCCGCCGGACCGGCACCGACGGGAGGAACTTGACCCTCACGCGGCGTCAGGCCGCACAGTGGGTGCCGTGGAAGATCACTGGACCGTCGGACGCGTGGCAGAGCTGGCCGGCGTCAGCGTCCGCACGCTGCACCACTACGACCACATCGGGCTCGTCCGGCCCTCGGCGCGGACCCCGGCCGGGTACCGGGCCTACGCGGCCGGCGACGTGGAGCGGCTGCGGGAGGTACTGGCCTACCGGCGGCTGGGCTTCGGGCTGCGGGAGATCGCCGAACTGGTCGGCGACCCGTCCACCGACGCCGCCGCGCACCTGCGCCGGCTGCGCGGCGTACTGCTGGAGCGGCGTGAGCGCGCCGACGCCATGGTGGCGGCCATCGACAGGGAACTGTCGGCACGGGCGAAGGGACTGAAGGTGACACCGGAGCAGCAGCTGGGGATGCTCGGTGCACGGCTGTACGACGCGATCGGCTGCGCCTACCCGGCGACACGGCGCACCGATCCGCGGATCGCCGCGCAGATCCGGGAGGCGCTCGGGGACGCGCGCACCGTGCTGAACGTCGGGGCCGGCACCGGCTCCTACGAGCCCGCCGACCGCGAGGTGACCGCGGTGGAGCCCTCGGCGGTCATGCGCCGGCAGCGGCCCGCCGGCTCGGCGCCGTGCGTGGCCGCCGCCGCGGAGGACCTGCCGTTTGAGGACCGGTCGTTCGACGTCGCGATGGCCGTCTCCACCGTTCACCACTGGGCGGACCCGATGGCCGGGCTGCGCGAGATGCGGCGGGTGGCCCGCCGCGCGGTGGTGCTCACCTTCGACACCGACGAGCCGGGATGGCAGGACCGGTTCTGGCTCACCCGCGACTACCTGCCCGAGTTCGCCGCCGTCCTCGCCGGCTTCCCGCCGCTCGCCAGGATGGCCGGAGCGATCGGCGCCCGCGCCGAGCCGGTGCCGGTCCCGTGGGACTGCGCCGACGGCCTGTTCGAGGCGTACTGGCGCCGGCCGGGCGCGTACCTGGAGGACCGCGTGCGCCGGGCGATGTCGGTGTGGACCAGGGTCGGGCCGCGGGCCGAGCAGCGGGCGGTGCGCAGCCTCGCCGACGACCTCGCCTCCGGCCGGTGGGCCGAGCGCAACGGCCACCTCGCCGGCCTCGACGCGGCGGACCTCGGCCTGCGCCTGCTCGTGGCCTGACCGTCCGTGGCCCCGCCGCCGGGTTCTAGCGGGGCGGCTCGCACCGTGCGGGAAGGGTCACGGTCCCGGGCCGGTGCTCGAAGGTGTCCATGACCAGCCACTCGTCCATCTCGGGGTCGTAGAGGTTCTGGACACCGAACTGCAGCACCTGCCAGAAGGTGCCCCGGTTGTCCTCGTCTACGTAGATGTCGCCGAGCGCGAGCGGCAGTCGCGGGTGGTTCCCGGGGGGCAGCTGCGGGAGGACCACGCCCACCCTCCAGTGGTCCACGTGCCGCTGCGGGGTGCGCCGCAGGGTCTCCCGTCCGACGAACCGGGCGTTCTCGAAGCCCCGGTTCAGGTCCTCCAGGCTGAAGCCCGGGATCGCTGAGCAGGGGTGTTCGTTCAGACCGGGCCACTTGTACGTGAGGGTGTAGAGCGTGCCGCGGTGGATCAGGTTGGTGAACCAGATCGGGTACTGCGGGCCTCCCGCGGTCATCTGGCTGTCGCCGTTCCTGCCTTCCCAGGTGAACGGCACCGTGATGTCCAGGTCCCGGACGATGTACTTGCCCTTGCCGCGGAAGTCGCGGGGGAGACGGGGCGGAGGCGGTGTCGGGGAGGCGTCCTGCCGCACGGCCGCGGCCGCGGCCGCGGCCGCGGCCCCGGTCGCGGCCGTGGTCCCGGCCCGGGGCTCGGCGCCGGCGGAGGGAGGGGCCGCCAGGACGAGCGCGACCGCTGCGGCAAGAGCGGCCGGCGCGGCCGTCCGGCGTACGCCTTTCCAACCCATGGTCTCCCTCGGCTGTCACATCGGGCGCCGGCGCGGCGGCGCAGGGGGCGAATGCGGTGATGCTGGGAGACCGTCCCCGGAATCAAACATTCCGAAACCGGCGGTCACTCGGGATGCGCCACCGCGTCCCTCTGCAGTTCCACCGCTGCCAGCAGGCTCAGCTTCGGCTCCGCCCGGCGCAGTGCCTTCACCGCGTCGACCGAGCCGACGTCCCCCGCGAAACCGACGGCCGCCAGCCGGGAGCGGACCCAGCGGGCCCGCACCTGTGTCGCGCCGGCGACGGCGGCGGCCTCGACGACCGCGGCCGCGCGTTCCAGCCCCGGACGCTCCTCGGGCGAAGCCGCCTCCAGCGCCTGGCGCAGGGAGGCCGCGATCGTGTCCGCGTCACGGATGGTCAGTACGAACGTGTGCTTGGTGTCCGATCCCAGGAATCCAGTCATGTGGATCATCGTGGTGGCCGCGTTCCGCACACGGCAAGGGACTTGAGGACCAAGGGGACTACGACCACAGGCTGACCGCCGGCGCCGGCGCCGGCCGCCCGGTCAGGCCCCTGCCGCGCCCTCCGCCACGGCGGCGGCCTCCGTCTCGGCCTCCCAGCGCAGCAGGTCGCCCGGCTGGCACTCGAGCGCCTCGCAGAGCGCGGCGAGCGTCGCGAAGCGCACCGCCTTGGCGCGGCCGTTCTTCAGCACCGCCAGGTTGGCCGGCGTGATCCCCACCCGGTCCGCGAGCTCCCCCACGGACATCTTCCGCCTGGCCAGCATCACGTCGATGTCGACGGTGATGGGCATCAGATCACCTCGTCCAACTCGGCCCGCATCTGCGCCGCTTCGCCGTCGCGCGCGACGGCCTGCGCGAGCAGCATCCGCAGTACCAGCACGATGAGCGCGACCCCCAGCACGGCCAGGCCGATTCCGCCCATGATCACAGTAACGCCCGGATCCTCCCGCTGGCCGGGGGCGTTGACCGCCGTGACCGCGAACCACAGCACGGCCACCGCCGTGATTGCGCCGATCACGCCGTCCACGTACCGGAAGGCGGCATGGGAGAACACGGTTCCGCGCCGCACCATCGCCGTCAGCCGCCATACGCAGACCAGGGCCACCTGGGCCGCCACCATGCCCAGGACCACGATCACGCGCATCGGGGTCAACGGCAGCGACCCCTCCTTCTCGCCCGTGACCAGCGCCCACACCATCCCTGCCTGCACGAACACGGTGCCGGCGAACACCACCGCGAGCACGGCGCGCAACGCGCGCACTGTCAGCTTCCCCACGACCCATCCTTCCATCGACCCGCGATGGAAATCTATCGAAAATCGATAGGTCAAGCAAGGTGTGGGACGAGCGGGCGGCCATTTCGCACCCGCCCGGGCTGCCATGTGGGGGAGGCCGCCCGTGTGGCGGCTGCCGCGCGGAGCGGCCGAACAGAATAGTTCTCCACGGACGCAGGACCGGATCAGGGTGCAGACCCGGAAGGACGCGGCGTGGACAATTCTTTGCTGGCCCACATCGAAGCAGCCGTCGGCAGCGGCAAGGTCGTCGTCTCGGCAGAGGACGACGCGGTCGTGGCCCTCGTGCAGGAGACCATCAAGAGCGGCAGAACCGCATCCTTCTACCTGTCCCGCGAACAGGCCCGCACCCTCCGGGACCTGCACTGGACGCCCGAGCTCGTCAGGGACTCCCGGCTCGAACAGGTCTCCGACAAGGAGAAGGCGCGGATCGAGTCCGAGTTGGGCATCGCCGACATCGGCACCTTCCGGTTCGGCCGCTTCGCGTGCCGGCAGGGCCACGAGTTCAGCGCCTTCGACTTCCTCCGGCACGGAATCCGCGAGCACGGGCCGGCCGCGGTACAGGCGATCTTCGAGCTGAAGAACGCCGCCTTCCTCCGCGTCAACCCGTACTTCGCCGTCAACTGCGCCACCTGCGACCAGCCGATGGAAGGCGGCATCACGTACGAGGGCGACACCTACGCGGGCTGCTCCTACCCGGACCCGCCGGTCTGCAGGTAGCCCGCTCCACCCGTGCGCTGCGTGACGTTCAGCCCGGACGGCCGCACCCTCGTCACCGCGAGCGAGGACGGCACCGCCCGCGTCTGGAACGTCACCGATCCGCGCAGGCCCCGGCTGGCATCGGTCATCTCGCCCGAGGGCGGCGAGGTCGGCGGTACCGCCTTCGCCCCGGACGGCCGCCTCCTGGCCGTCTGGGCGCAGGCCACGGCCGGCCTGTGGGACCTGACCGACCCCGCCGACCCCCGCCCGCTGAGCCGGATCGCCGAGGGCGGCCGGCACGTCACGGCGGCCTCGTTCCGCCCGGACGGCCGCACCCTGGTCACCAGCACCGGCGAGTCCGGCTCCCTCGCCTTCTGGGACATCACCCGGCCGCGCACCCCCCGAGAACTCCCCTCCCCGCTCCGCTCCGTCCCTCTCACCGGCGCCGTCTTCAGCCCCGACAACCGCCGACTGGCCGCCTTCCACCGGACGGACAAGGCCGTCTGGCTGATCGACGTGCACGACATCCACCACCCGGCGCAGACGACCCGGCTGCCGGCCTCCGGCTCCTGGATCTACACGCTGGCCTTCGACGCCGCAGGCCACCGACTGGCAGCCGGCGCCGCGGACGGCAAGGCCCTCCTGTGGGACCTGGACGGCCCGGCCGCCCCCACCGCCCTGACCGGCCACGCGAACCCCGTACCGGCCGTGGCCTTCAGCCCGGACGGCGCCACCCTGGCCACCGGCGGCAACGACTTCACGCTCCGCCTGCGCGACACCCGCCCGAACGCGGTCACCACCCGCATCTGCGACAGCGCCCACCCCCGCATCACCAGGGCCCAGTGGACCCAGCACTTCCCGGCCCTCGCCTTCACCCCGCCCTGCCCCGCCCGGTGACCGCCGGGCAGAAGACGCGCGTACGGCCCTTCCCTACCCCCGTTCCCACGAGCTGCAGCCGTGCGGGCCCCCCGGCGCCGCCGAGCTGCCGCTCGGGCAGGGGACCGGGTCCGACGCGGGTGCGGAAGGCCGCTCCCAGCGCGGCCGAGGCTCCGCCGGAGCGGCCGCCGGACCCTCCAGGTACACGGTGGCCGCCCCACCGCCCAGCACCAGCACCGCCCAACCACCCCACAACCACCGCCGCATCGGCGTCAGCACCCCATCCCCCTGTGCGTCGCTCCCCTTTGAACCCGCGACGGCCCATTCTCCCGGTGGCGAGCCGTGCCGTGGGCGGACACATCTGCGGGATGCGCTGCGGGTGTTCCCGAGCGAGCGGTTGGGGGAGGCGGTCCGCACTCTCCGGCCGGCCGTGCCCGACTGCGGGGGTGAATCCGCCCGGTACTCACCCCCGTATGAGTAGCCGCCCCGATGCGGCGCGCACACCCCCGCCCCTACCTTCTCGATCATGAACTCCGTCCAGCCGGCCGCCGGCACGACCACGCCCCGCCCGAGTGCGCGCCTCCTTCGTACGGCCCTGGTGCTCGCCGGCACCGCACTCCTGTTGTCCATGTCCTGGGGCGGCTACCGCTTGTGGAACGGTGCGCCGTACCCGGAGGTCGACCCGAACGTGGTCGCCATGCGGCTCAGGGACCAGGCCGAGCGTGTGGAGGAGGACCTGGAGGGGCGCTCCCGCTTCGAGGCCCGCCACGTGGACACGGGCGCCTGCTACTACCGCGGTCTGCGGTCCTTCGCCCACATCGACGAGGCCCGCAGCGACGTGCGCAGCTTCGACCTCGACTGGAGGGCGACGGGCGTTCCGCAGGCCGAGGCCCGTGCCGGTCAGGAACGCATCCGCAACCGGCTGTCGCAACAGGGCTGGAAGCCCACCAGCGAGCACACGTCCGACATGCGGTTCCGCTTCGAGCACCCGGGCACCGGCGACACGGTCGACGTGGGCTGGTACGAGACGACCGGGACGCTCGCCGTCAGCATCTACGCGCCCTGCGGGAAAGTCCCCGACGGTTTCGACGAGTAGGCCCCGTCCGCTCCGCTCCGCTCCGGCCCGGATCCGGTCCCCGCTCTCTGCCCCGGGCAGGCCGGCCGCGCACCGGCCTGCGCCGAGGTGGTCTGCGGGCCCGTCAGTAGGTGGGGCAGATGTTGGCCTGGACCGTGGCGAGGATGAGCGCGCTCTTGGTCGGGCCGAAGCCGTTGGGGTGGTTGGGGCCGATGAAGCGCTGCTCGACCTGGGCGATGCGCTTGGTGGGGTCCTTCTCGTCCTTCATGGCCGTGCACTGGTCGCGGCCGCGGCTGATGGCGGTGTCCTCCTTGCCGTTGACGATCTCGGGGTCGATGCCGGTCAGCGTGGCGAGGTAGATGACGCGCTTGTCGCCGGTGGGCGCGGGCGGGATCCCGGCGGCTTCCGTGGCCCCGGGGCCGGCGGGCGTCGTCGCCACGGTGGCGGCCGGGGTGGGTTTGGCGTCGGCCTCGGGCTCGCCGGCGCAGCCGGCCAGGGCGAGGAGTGCGGCGGTGGCCAGCAGAGCGGCTGCTTGATGTGTGCGCATCAGGACATGGTGGGCCCCGCGCGGGGCGGGGGAGCGGCCCGTGACGCAGCTGTGACGAGAGCGGGGGGTGCCGGGAGCGCGCGGGCACCGCCGCCGGGCCGCGCCTCAGGGGGCGGTCCGGTCCTCGGTGAGTGGCTGCGCCTGCTGCTCCGGTCGGCCGGCGGGTGCGGCCCGGGCGCAGTCGGGGTTGGTGCAGGGCGCGTCGGCGTAGAGGGGGACGTAGACGCCCATCGTCTTGTGCCGCTGGACTGTCGCGGGCAGTTGCTGACGGCAGTCGGGGCAGAGGTGTCCGGGGAGGGCTGCTGCGGGATGCTTTTCTCCGTCCATAAATCGACTTTACGTCCACTTTGCCCTGATTTGAAGCTTTCTTTTGGCCGTGTGCTCACGCCCCGCGGGCGGGCCCGCCGTCGCCCGGCGGTGGCGGTGGCGGTGGCCGGAGCAGGCTGAGGGTGACCGACGCCGCGAGGACGACGACGATCACGGCGAGGCTCACCGGTGAGGGGATCTCGGGAATCGAAGGGCTGATCAGCTCGTGCGAGGCCTGCAGGACCAGCTTCACGCCGATGAACGCGAGGATCAGGGCCAGCCCCGTACTCAGGTAGTGGAAGCGGTCCAGCATGCCGGCCAGCATGAAGTAGAGCGCCCGCAGCCCGAGGATGGCGAAGGCGTTGCTGCTGTAGACGATGAAGGCATCGCTGCTGACGGCGAGCACGGCGGGCACGCTGTCCACCGCGAAGACCAGGTCGGCCGCCTCGATCGCGGCCACCACGGCCAGCAGCGGCGTGGCGACGCGCCGGCCGGCCTCCTTCACGACGAACTTCGTCCCGACGTAGTCGTCGCTGACCGGGACGACCTTCCGCAGCAGCCGGACGACGAGGCTGCGCCCCGGGTCGAAGCTGTCGTCCTCCTCCTTCAGGATCTTGTACGTGCTGTAGAAGAGGATCGCGGCGAAGACGTACAGGACGGCCGTGAACCGGCTGACGACGGCCACTCCGGCGGCGAGGAACACCCCCCGGAACACCAGCGCGCCCAGCACCCCGAAGAACAGCACGCGGTGCTGGTAGGCCCGCGGGACCTTGAAATAGCCGAAGATCAGAGCGAAGACGAACAGGTTGTCGACCGACAGGCTCTTCTCCAGCAGCCACGCCGTCGTGTACTCCACACCGGCCTGCGTCCCCACGACGGCGAACACGAGGCCGCCGAAGGCCAGGGCCAGGCCGACCCACACCCCGCTCCACGCGGCCGCCTCCCGGAAGCCGATGACGTGCGCCTGCCGGTGCGCGAGGAGATCGACCGCCAGCGCCAGGAGGACGGTGACGGCGAAGACGATCCACAGCCAATAGGGCACGTCGTGCACGGCGGACCCCCGCGGGGCGGGCAGTAGGGCGGCGCTCTTACACGCAATTTTGCCGTAATTATACTTATTTGCCCTTTTGGGTGGGCGAATGCTCCAACGCTGTGCCGCACCCCCCCGGCGCCGGCCGCCGGCAACGGCTACCGGCTGAGCGACCGGAGCGCCGCCGCGTCGTACGGCTTCAGCTCGTCGAAGCGGTCACCGAGGACCTTCGCCGCCCACTGCGGGTCCTGGAGCAGCGCCCGGCCGACGGCGACCATGTCGAACTCGTCGCGCTCCATGCGGTCCAGGAGGTTGTCGATGTCGCCGATCGACGCCCCCTCGCCGGCGAAGGCGCGCAGGAAGTCGCCGTCGAGGCCGACCGAGCCGACGGTGATGGCCGGCAGGCCGGTGAGCTTCTTGGTCCAGCCGGCGAGGTTCAGGTCCGAGCCCTCGAACTCCGGGATCCAGTAGCGGCGGGTGGAGGCGTGGAACGCGTCGACGCCGGCCGCCGCCAGCGGGGCGAGGATCGCCTCCAGCTCCTGCGGGGTCTGCGCGAGCCGGGCGTCGTAGGCCTCCTGCTTCCACTGCGAGTAGCGGAAGATCACCGGGAAGCCGGCCGGGACGCGCTCGCGGACCGCTGCCACGATCTCCGCGGCGAACCTCGTACGGGCCACCGCGTCGCCGCCGTAGGCGTCGGTGCGGCGGTTGGTCCGCTCCCACAGGAACTGGTCGAGGAGGTAGCCGTGGGCGCCGTGCAGTTCCACGCCGTCGAAGCCGATCCGCGCGGCGTCCGCGGCCGCGTCGGCGAACGCGCCGATGACGTCGTCGAGGTCGGCGCCGGTCATCGCCCTGCCGGTCCCCTCGGTGCCGTCGACACGGATGCCGGAGGGGCCGACGGCGGGCGCGTCGGCGTACGGTGCCTCGCCCTGCTTGCGGGCCATGCCTATGTGCCACAGCTGCGGCACGATCGTGCCGCCCGCCTCGTGCACGGCCGCGGCGACCTTCGCCCATCCCGCCAGCTGGTCCTCGCCGTGGAACCGCGGCACCCGGTCGCTCTGCCCGGCGGAGTCGTGGCCGACGTAGGTGCCCTCGGTGACGATCAGGCCCACTCCCGCGGCGGCCCGGCTCGCGTAGTACGCCTGCACGTCCTCGCCGGGCACACCGCCGGGGGAGAACATCCTCGTCATCGGAGCCATCGCGATGCGGTTGGGGACGGTCAGCCCGTTCAGCGTGACGGGCCGGGAGAGGATCTCGGCCGCGCGCGAGGGAGTGGACGTGGTGACGGTCATGCGGATCCTCCGGATTGAGGCTGTGGCCCGCCGGGGTGGGGCGGCAGCGAGAAGTGCATACTACACACGATATGTATCATGCATATTGCCGCCGGTCCCGGCCCGGCCCGCCCCTCCCGCGGAACCACAACGGACCGCTCGGCGATAATGGAGCGCCGGACGGAGTAGGAGTCGCAGTGCTGGAGAAACTGGAGCGGGAGCTGATGCTGCTCTCGAGGCACCAGGTGCTTGGCCGGCGCGAACGCGACCCCGAACGCCTGGACCGCTCGGCGTACCTCCTGCTCAGCCGCATCGACACACAAGGCCCCATG
This sequence comes from Streptomyces sp. A0592, assembly GCF_004795115.1. Taxonomy (NCBI): domain Bacteria; kingdom Bacillati; phylum Actinomycetota; class Actinomycetes; order Kitasatosporales; family Streptomycetaceae; genus Streptomyces; species Streptomyces sp. A0592. The sequence goes on along the minus strand of NZ_SSBM01000020.1, from coordinate 111,204 downwards.
TCCATCGGACAGTTGGCGGAGGCCTTCGGCCTCGACACCTCGACCGTCAACCGCCAGACGGCCGCACTGCTGCGCTGCGGACTGGCCGAGCGCGTCGCGGACCCCGACGGAGGCATGGCCCGCAAGCTGCGCATCACCACCGAAGGCGGCCACAGGCTCACCGCAGACCGCGAGGCCAACCGCTCCTGCCTGGCCCGGGTGATCGCCGGCTGGTCCCCCGAGGAGGTACAGGAGCTGGAGGACGTCCTGGTCCGCCTCAACCGCAGCGCCGAAGCCCTCGAAGGACGCTACTGGCCGCGCACGGAGGAAGACGCCCCCCACACCGCGGACCACCCGGCGGCGCCCCCGCACGAACCCGCGCCGCGAGCCCTGTAGCGGTCGAAGCAGTCGATCCACCGGAGCGACCCCGTGGCCGCGGCGGCGGCGACGGACTCGTCGTCAGGAGAGCGGCGGCCGGCGCCGGGGCGCGGGCACCGAACGCAGGAGCTCCCACAAGGGGCGCGAACCGGCGGCCCACTCGGCGAGCACGTGCCGGTCCACCAGATGCAGGCGCTGGTCCCGGGCGAAGTCCGCGGCATTGCCCGTGAGCCGGCCGTTGGTCAGCATGACCAGCACGTCACCGTGATGGACCTGCCGGCCGGTGCCGTTGAGCACATGCAGCTCGGGAGTGCCGACCGGCTTCCCCGACCACCCGGCCCTGCGGTGCTTGCACTGGATCACCCAACGCCGCCCGAAGGGATCGGTCGCCTTCACATCCGCACCGTTGTCACCGCGGCCACCGACCCGCTGCGCGTCCGCGCACCCGTCCCGGTGCATGAGGTCACGCACCGCGGGACGGCTTCGCCCCACGGCCGCACCAGCCCGAGGGCGAGCAGCGCGAGCCCTTCGCAGACCACGGACAGCCCGATCGCGTACGGGCGTTCCCACGCCGCCCACCGGTGGTCCTCGTTGTGGCCGGCCGGGCCCAGCACCAGCGCGACACGCCACAACCCGGACGGCAGGACGCACAGCGGGACGGCATGGGCCGCCCGGACCGCCCAGTGGGGAACGGGCCTGCGGCCGGCCGGTGCGCCGACCCGCGCCTCTGCCTCTGCCTCCGCCGTCGCTGCTGCTGCTGTGTCCCTGGCATGCGTGGTCATCCGTGCCCCCCGGCGAGATCCGACGTGGTCAACCTTCGCGTGCAGGAGGGGTGTTCGGCGTCCGCCCCGGGTTGAGCCGACGGGCGACCACGGGATGGCGCAAGTCCTCGGCCGGGAACCGGCGTTACGGGCGGTCGGCCGCCGGGCCGGGCGGGGGCGCGAACAGCGCCTGGACGGTTTCGGCGGCGGTTTCGCGCAGCCAGGCGTGGGCGCGGTCGTCGTCGTATCGCCGGTGCCACAGCAGGTACAGGGGGACGTCGGGCAGCGGGATCGGCGGCTGCAGGGTGACCAGGCCGAGCCGCTCCCGGGCCGTGCGGGTGACCGCGTCGGGAAGGGTGACGACCAGATCGGTGCCGAGCGCGAGTTGCAGGGCGAAGGCGGTGGTGGGGCCGGCGGCGACGACGCGGCGTTCGAGGCCGTGCGCGGCCAGGGCGTCGTCGACCGGGTCGCGCAGGCTTCCGCGCCGCGAGACGGTGAGGTGTCCTGCGGCCGCATAGCGCTCGGGAGTCGACGGGCCGTCGGCGAGCGGGTGGCCCGGGCGGACGGCGACGACCAGCCGGTCCCTGCCGACGAGGCGGTGGCGGATGTCGGGCAGCGTCGGAGCGCCGGCACTCGATTCGAGGTCGACCTCGCCCCGGCGCAACTCGGCGTCGTCCGTCCCGGGTTCGGCGGGCAGCCGCAGCTGGACGCCGGGGGCCCGGCGGTGGACGGCGGTGATCAGGGCCGTGCCGCAGGCCGCGGTCAGGGCGTCGTGCCAGCGCACGGTGAAGACCCGCTCCAGGGCTGCCAGGTCGAGTTCCTGCTGCGCGGACAGGAGTTGGTGGGCCTGCTCCACGAGGGCGTGGACCTGGGCGCGCATGGCCAGCGCGCGGGTGGTAGGGACCATGGTGCGGCCGGTGCGGACCAGGATCTGGTCGCCGGTGGCCTTGCGGATGCGGCCCAGGGAGCGGCTCATCGCCGGTGGGGTGACGTGGAGCCGGGCTGCAGCGCCGGCGACACTGCCCTCTTCCAGCAGGGCGTCCAGGGCCGTCAGCAGGTTCAGATCCAGTTGCATGACAGTAACTCTACAACTGACAAGCATGCACTTGTTGTTAACGATTGGGCGGCCTACCTTCGAAGAGCGGGGGAGGAGCGACCACCCCGCCCCACCGAATCCCCAGGGAGCCCACCATGAGCACAGCCACGCCCTTCACCACCGACGCCACCCTCCTGACCGCAGTGACCGCCGCGGTGAAGACCGCCGGGGCCGCACTGCGCGACCGCTACACCCCGCACGCCCGGGGCGTGAGCCTGGACGAGGTCGTCGACGAGATCCACGCCAACGACGACGCCGTGCTGGACGTGCTGCGCGAACCCCTGCTGCGGGCCCGGCCCGGGTCGCAGTGGGCCGAGGACGAGCTGGCCGGCGGCGCGCTCCCGCCGGGGGAGTGGTGGGTCGTCGACCCCGCCGAGGGCAACATCAACCACGTCCACGGCATGGAGGACTGGGCCGTCACCGCCACCCTGGTCAGCGACAACCGGCCGGTCCTCACCGTCGTCCACCTGCCGCTGACCGGCGACACCTACACCGCAGTCGCAGGCGGCGGCGCCCGCCTCAACGACCGGCCCCTGAAGGTGTCCGCCAAGACCGACCTGGGCGCCGCCCTCACCGGCACCGGCCAGGCCAGGCCCGACGAGGACGAGCGCAGCCTCCGGCGGATCGGCGACTCCGTCACCGCCATGCTCATGGGCGGCCTGGTCGTACGCGTGTCCGTGCCCGCCACGATGCAGCTCATCCACGTCGCCGCCGGCCGCATGGACGCCTTCTGGCAGTTCTCCGACGTCCGCTCCGGCCTGGTCGCCGGCGCCCTGCTGGTCTCCGAGGCCGGAGGCACCGTCACCGACCTGGCGGGCGAACCCTGGAGCACCGCCGGCCGCGACTTCCTGGCCGCCGCCCCCGGCATCCACACGTCCGCCCTCAAGGTCCTCGCCCCCCTCGCCTGACCCGACGGTCCTGCACCCACCCCACCCCACCCCACTCCTCCTCCCCACCCCGACACCGCAAGGAGCACACCGCATGACCGACATCGGCATCCTGGGCACCGGCCGCGTAGGAACCAACCTCGCCGGCAGGCTCTCCGCAGCCGGACACCACGTCACCCTCGGCCACCGCAACCCGCAAGGCGCCGCCGCCCGCACCACCGGGCCCGCGCCGGCGCCGCGGATCGCCTTCGCCGACCACCGCACCACTGCCCGCACCACGAACATCGTGATCAACGCGACGCCCGGCGACAGCTCACTGGACCGCCTCACCGACCTGCGCGCCGAACTCGCCGGCAAGATCCTCATCGACGTCTCCAACGCCACCCGCGACGCCGCCGACGGCCTGCCCGGCGACCTGTGCCATCCCGGCAGCAGCCTCGCCGAGAAGCTCCAGGCCGCGCTCCCCGACACCCGTGTGGTCAAGACCCTCAACACCATGCTGTTCACGGTCATGGCCGCCCCCGAAACCCTGGCCACCCCTCCGACGGCCTATCTCTCGGGCGACGACGAGGACGCCAAGAAGACCGTCGCCGGCCTGCTCGGCGACCTCGGCTGGCAGCCCGAACAGGTCGAGGACCTCGGCGACATCAGCACGGCCCGCGCCACCGAGGCCATGATCCTGATCGTGCCCCACATCCTGCGCCGGCACGGCTTCAAGCCCTTCGCCGTCTCCCTCGCCCGCTGACACAAGGAGGCCGGCCGCGAGAACGGCAACCAAGTCGGGCCTGTCCTTCCCGCTCACGGCGGATGCGGCCGGGACGGCGGGCGTGGCGTCGGGATTTGTGCGGGTCGCCGGGTGATGATGCCGTGGTGCGACTTGATCACGTGTCCTATGCGGTGGCCCGCGACAGCTTCGTCTCGACCGTCCAGTGGATCGGATCGGCCCTCGGCGCCGGGTTCGTCGACGGGGGCGTGCACCCGCGGTTCGGCACCCGCAATTTCATTCTCCCGCTGAGCGGCGGCACCTTCGTCGAGGTCGTCACCACACTCGACCACCCCGCCGCCGACCGGGCGCCCTTCGGCCAGGCCGTCGCGCGCCGCGCCGCCGAGGGCGGCGGCTGGCTCGGTTGGGTGGTCTCCGTCGACGACATCGCCCCGGTCGAGGCCCGCCTCGGCCGCACCTCGGCCGAGGGCCACCGCGTCCGCCCCGACGGGTTCGACCTGAGGTGGAAGCAGATCGGCCTGCTGGAACTGCTGGAGGACCCGCAACTGCCCTACTTCCTCCAGTGGTTGGTCCCCACCGAGGAGCGCCCGAGCGCCGACCCCCGCACCCCCACCACCATCCACGGGGTCTCCATCGCCGGCGACGCCGCCTCCATCGCCGAATTCCTCGGCGAACCGGCCGACCACCCCCTCGACCAGATCGACGTCACCTGGGTCGAGGACGAGGAACCGGGCCTGGTCTCGGTCGAGTTCGCCACCGCCAACGGCCCGGTCACCATCTGACCGGCGCCCGCCCCCCCAGGAGCAGCCGCCCGGGGCCTTCCGGCCGAAGGGCGCCGCAGACAACACGGTCCGGGCAGCCCGCAGTGGTGTCCGGCCCGGTGTTTCACCGGGCCCTGGTGAGGTTGAGCAGCCACGGCGCCCGGCGGGGGCCGCGCCACCCAAGGCCACGCAGACACACCGGAACCAGAGCCCCGATCGAGGTACTGCTACCGGCCCGCCGCGCGACGGCCCTGCGGGCCGGGGCCCTGAGGGCGGATCCGGGGGCCGTCAGGCCGCGACGGGTTCGTCCGCGAGGAACTCCTCCACGAACTTCCGTGCCCGGCGGTCGAAATCGGTGTACTGCGCCTCCCGCTCGGCGCCGGCGACCGCTGCACCGACCAGCAGATTGCCGTCGGCGTCGATGCGCTGCGGCCGCTCCTCCGCGTCCAGGAGCAGGCCTACGGTGGAGCGGGAGAAGCCGCAGTAGTAGGCGATGCCGTCGCTCAGGTTGGCCTCCAGGACGGACTGCATCGACTCCGCGAGGGGATCGTCTGCGGCGGCGCCCGCCAGGGCCAGCCACAGCATGCGCTTGCCCGCCAGGCGCGGCTTGCTGCGCCCGTAGGCGAACCCGTAGTTCCAGACGCGGTCGATCCACCCCTTGAGGACGGCGGGCACGCTCTGCCAGTACACCGGGAAGACGGCGACGACGACATCGGCGTCGAGGATCCGCCGCATGTGGGCGTGCGCCTCGTCCGAGTACGCCTTCTCCCGGTTGCCCCAGTCCGGCTGGTCCTCCCCGTTCATCCGCGGGTCGAACCCCTCGGCGTGCAGGTCGAGCAGGTCGATGCGGTATCCGGCCGCCTCCAGCCGGGCCGCCGCCCGGCGGGCGGTGTGGGCGGTGAGGGAATCGCTGCGGTGGTGCGCGACGACCACGAGGGCTGTCCTGGTCTCTGTCCTGGTCTCACTGCTGTGCTGCGGCACGGTGTCTCCCGAGGGCTCGATCTGTGCAGTGAGTCCAGTACAACCGCGGCGCCGTAGATGATCCATGGGAGAAACTCTCCAGGACATAGGAGATCGTCTACGATTGCGCTGTGGATCCTCTGAGTTCACTGCTGAGCGGCATCCGGGCCGAGGGCTCGGTCGTCAGCCACGCCGTCCTGACGGCGCCCTGGAGCATCACCTTCGCCGACGCCGCTCCGCTCACCATGGTCAGCGTGCTGCGCGGGAGCGGCACGCTGCTGCTGCCCGACGGCACCCAGTGGGCGATCGGCGCGGGCGACACGGCCGTCGTCCGGGGCCCCGCACCGTTCCGCCTCGCGGACGAGCCCGCCACGGTCCAACACCCCCACACCGCGTACGAGATCAACTGCTTCACCGCGGACGCCGCCTGCACCGGCCGGGAACTCGACGGCATCCACTGGGGCACCGGCCCGCAGGGAGCCACCGCGCTGATCGTGGGCGCCTACCGCGCCTCGGGACACCGCCACGAACGGCTCCTGCGCGCCCTGCCGCCCGTCCTGGTCATCGCCGAGGACGCCGAGGTCTGCGCCTGGCTGGAGAACGCCGCCGCCGACGCCGCCCGGCTCTCCGCCGGTTCGCAGGCCCTGATGGACCGGCTCCTCGACTGGGCCCTGGTCTGCACGCTGCGCACCTGGTTCGACCGGGCGGGCGCCGACGCCCCCGGCTGGTACCGCGGCCTCGCCGACCCGGTCCTCGCCCCCGCCCTGCACGCCTTCCACGGACGGCCCGCCGAGAGCTGGACGGTCGCGTCGCTGGCCGCTCAAGCCGGCGTCTCCCGAGCCCTGTTCGCCCGGCGCTTCACCGAGCTGATGGGCCGCCCGCCCCTCGCCTACCTCACCGAGTGCCGCATGGACGACGCCGAGGCACTCCTGGCCGACACCGACCTCGGCATCGCCCAGATCGCCAAGACCGTCGGCTACGCCGACGCCTTCGGCTTCAGCGCCGCCTTCAAACGCCACAAGGGCCTCAGCCCCAGCACGTTCCGCACCACGGTGGCGTAGGCCGCGGCACACGGCCGCAAACCACGGACCCCACGCTCCGTCCCGGAGCACGACACCGGGCCCTCGTACCGGAGCGCGGCCGCCGAGACGGTGCAGTGCTCGGCCCCGTGGAGCGGGCCGAGCCGGCCTGAAGGAGGTCCCGGCCCGCCCCGAACCGGGATCGACGCAGCCAACGCCGGCCGAAGCGTGGGCAGGACCGGCCCGGCGGCTCCAGGAATTGCTTCCGAGGGGCTCCGTTCCGGATCCTGGACGCCCTACCCGCCTGCCGGGGGCCGGCCGCAGGCAGGGAGGTCGTCCTCTCGTGGGAAGAGGGACTCCGCACCGGTCATCCGCAGCAGGCGCTGGAGTTGGGGAGCCGGGTTCGCCAGGTGGATCGAGGCGTTGGCCTGGGCCGCTTCCAGCCGTGCGGCGATGAGTGCGTTGAGCCCCGAGGAGTCGCAGAAGGTGACCCGACTGCAGTCGGTGACGATGCGGTCGACCCGCGAGGCGCTGAGGAGTGCCAGGGCTTCAGCGAGGGCGCGGCGGAGGAAGGGCGCGCTGGTGATGTCGATCTCGCCGGTGGGCCGGACGGCGGCCACGCGTCCGACGATCTCCACGACCGGCTCCGTGCCGTTGCTCTGATCGTTCCGCTCGGTCACGGTGGTACCTCCTCGGTGTGCGGCCCTGCATGGACGGTCGGTTCGTGGGCGGGGGCTCAGGTACTGCGTTGGTCGTTGCTGTCCTGGCGGAGCCGGTCGGTGTGGCGGGTCATGGCGTCGATGCGGTCGGCGAGGTCGGTCTCGTCGTCGCCCAGATGGGGCCGGGTGCCGGCCAGAGGGCCGACCAGGCGGGCGGCGTCGTTGTCGGCGAGCGCCAGGTTGAGCTCGCCGACGGCTCCCGCGGCGTCGGCGGGAAGGCCGGTGAGTGAGGTGACCTGTCCTGCGAGGCGCCGCAGGTCGGCCGCGTTGTCGCGGGCCCAGGCGGTGACGGTGCGGTCGGCGGCCCGCGAGTCGCGGGTCGCCTGTACGCGCTGCTCGCCCGTGCTTCCCGCGGCACCGGGGCGCAGCCGAAGGTAGCGGCGTTCAGCGGCTTGGCGGCTGGCGACCCCGAGCGGCCCGGCGAGATCGGCCCAACTGGCGCCCTGGCCGCGGGCGGTCTCGATCAGCACGCTCTCCCAGCCGGCGAGCTGCTCCCGGACCTCGCGCAGCATCAGCAGAGCGGCCAAGGCCGGGTGGGGGCCCGCGGCCGGTACGGATGCAGCCCCGTCCTGCGGGCTGCCCGCGGTGGACTGCCGGGTGTCCGCCACGGCCTTGCTGATGATCTCCAGGGCGGCGGCGGCAGCCGTGAAATCGACCGGCTCGGGAAACGGGGGCTCGCTCATGACCACTCTCCGGAATGTCGTCGTTTCGTTGCCATGCGACACCGTCATTCTTCCAGTGACGCTCTCACTTGTCATCGTTTCGATGACATGCTACAACGGTGGCACGTTGAAGCGCATTGGCAGTTCCTGCCTGAACCAACTGGAGGTGTTTCGCGATGTTGATGCGCACCGACCCGTTCCGTGAGATGGACCGCATCGTCCAGCAGCTGTCCGGGACGTCCGGGACCTGGTCGAAGCCGTCCGTGATGCCGATGGACGCCTACCGCGAGGGCGACACGTACGTCATCGCCTTCGACCTCCCCGGGGTCAGCACCGACGCGATCGACATCGACGTCGAGCGGAACATGCTCACGGTGAAGGCCGAGCGCCGGCCCGCGGGGAAGTCCGACGGCGTGCAGATGGAACTCTCCGAGCGGCCGCTGGGTGTCTTCTCCCGCCAGGTCATGCTGGCCGACACCCTCGACACCGAGCGCATCGAGGCCGACTACGACGCGGGTGTCCTGACCCTGCGGATTCCGATCGCCGAGCGCGCCAAGCCGCGGAAGATCACCGTCGGCGGCGAGTCCGGCCGCAAGCAGATCTCCGGCTGACCGGGCCGGCACCGTCGGCGGAGGACGGGGAACCCGAACCCCCTCCGGCACCCCGTCCTCCGCACCCCTCGCCCCATGCCCCCCTCCCGTGGAGGTGACGTGAGATGTCGATGCGCCGGGAAGCGTTTCTGGACCATGTCCAGGAACGCGGCGAGTACCGGACCCGGGAGGAGGCCGAGCGCGCAGCCCGCGTCGTCCTGGCCCTGCTGGGCGCCCACCTCGTCGGCACCGTGCGGGCCGAGCTCGCCGCCCGCCTCCCCGAGACCTACGCCCTGATCCTCCTCAACCCCTTGCAGGCCGCAGAGCCGCTCTCTCCCGAGCGCTTCGTCCGCGCGACCGCAGCCTGGATCGAGGGCGCCACCGAGAAGACGGCCCTGTGGGACATCGGCGCGGTCCTGTCCACCGTGGCCGCGGCGGCCGGAGACGTCCTCATCCGCGAAACGCTGCTCCAGCTCCCGCCCGGCTACGGCCTCCTCTTCGGCCACCCCCAGCCCACCTGACGCCCGCCGCGAGCGACGAGAAAGGCAACCCGACCATGTACGACCAGCCGCGAGCGAACCCGGCCCAGCCCGCCATGACGTTCGACCAGATGCTGGAACGCGTGCGCTACGAAGGCGCCCACCCCACCCGTGAACGCGCCGAGGAAGCCGTCCGCACCGTCCTGGCCGCCCTCGGCCGGCAGCTCGTCGGAGACGAACGCGTCGACCTCGCCCAGGCCCTGCCCGTCGAAGCCGCACTCGTCCTGACCGCCCAGATCCCCGACACCGAACAACTCACCGGGTGGGGCTTCGTCAAAGACCTCGCCACCCGAACCAACACCACCCCGGCCGTCGCCCGCTGGGACACCGGCGCCGTCCTCGCCGTCGTCACCCGCCTCGCCGGCCCCGACCTCCTCGCCCGCATCCTCCGCCAACTCCCGGACGGCTACGCCCTCCTCTTCGGGCAGGCACAGCTACGCCAGCCCCAGCCCGCCGCCTGACCCCGCCCCGGCCGGCAGCCCTCCCGCGACGGGGACTCCGGCGCAGGATTCCCATCGACATCGTGCGTCTGTGCCCACGATCCTGCCCGGGACCGACCGATGACAGTGCGCGGCGCATGCGGCCAATCTGCACCGGGGAATCGGGAGCGTTGGGGATCCGCCGGTGAGCCCGGCGCCGGGCATGTCGGGGTCGAGTAGCGCGACGGTGGGGTGGTGGGCGAGAGCGGCGGGTAGGACGGCGTCCCCGCGGGCCACCTCGCCCACGACCTCCACGTCAGGTTCCAGGCCCCGCAGCGCGGCCGGGGCACCCTCGGATCGTGTGCATGTCCTCGGCCGGCAGAATGCGGATCGCTGTCCGCCCTCCCCGTGGATCGCGACCGCCGATCGCGGAAGCGCCCCCGGCCCGCCGGAGTTTGCGCAGGGGCCGCGACACAGCCTCGCGGCGCCGCATCGGGCGTTCGCAGCCACCTCGAACGGCCCTGGATCCGCGCGATCCCTTCCGGGTACCGCCTATACGAACTCGCTCTTGTGGAAGACGCTCGCGTGGCGGGCACCCGACGTGTTCGAGTGGAAGCCGAAGGCGAGCCGCGGCCCGCCCGGAGATTGCCAGATTGCCATGCCCTGCGGTTCGCGGCCTGGCAGGCACCGGAGGCCGACCGCTCCACCCCTGGCGTCGTCATCACCGCACTGTCCCTGGCGGTCATGCCGTTCCTCTCCGCCGCGCCGGGCGCGAACTCGGATCCGCCAGCGCGGCGGCGGACTCCAAGCAGACCCTGTCGTGCACCTACCTCTCCGCCGCCTCCTCATCGGGCTGGTCCCCAACATCACGCTCGGCTGGTCCTGGGCCGACCCGCTCGCGCCCTCGTCATCGCGGCCATCGTCCTCAAGGAAGGCCGCGACGCCTGGCAGGGCAAGGGCGCTGCTGCGCGCCCGCAGTCGCGGCCGTGACGGTCGCCGGACCGCAGGCGGGCGCGCGGCTGCCGCCCTGGCTGCGATTGTTGTTGACCGCACCGCCCGGCATGAGGGCCGATGAGGCGCTGCAACAGCGGAACGGCGTACCGGGGCGGGGCCCGGCCGCGGTCGCTGGGTCCGGCAGACGGAAGGCAGACCCCGGGGGCTGGTAGGCGTTCGCCGGTCCAACACTTCTGGGGGGCAACGGTGGGCGCCGGACTGCGGTCCGCGCTCCTGGGATGCCGGTCGTGCGGTGTTGCCGCCGGGCGGCTGGGACCGCTAGCATCCCCCACGGAATTGAACATGCTCAAATTTTGGGGGGCTGGTGGGGGAGGAGACGCCGGGCCGCCGGCTCGACGTCGTGTTGTGGCCGGCGTTCGTGGCGATGGCCGCGGGTCTGGTCGGGACGTTCGTCTGGGCCGACACCACTGTGCTGGTGCCGGAGTTCGGCGGGATGCTCACGCCGGTGTGCGTGGCGCTGCTCGGTACGGTCCTGGCGTGTCTGCCGCTCGTGGCTGCGGTGCAGCTGCGGCGGCGGCCGCGTAACACCGTGGCGGCCTGGTGGGCCGGGGCTTCGGTGGTTCTCGTGCCGGCGTTCCTGATCGTGCTGGCCGCTGCGGGGACGGGCCCGTGGCTCGTCTGCTGCGCCGTCGTGATGATCGTCTCCTGCACTGCCACGCTCGTAGCCGTCCGGGACGGGGGGCAGGGTTCGCCCGGCGCCGCGCGGGCCGCGGCCGCCGCGGCCGTCCTCGCTCTCGTGGCGGCGGCAGCTTCCTACCCCGGACCGTACACGGCCTATCCGGGAGTCTGGTCCGCCCCGCAGGGCTCCGCGTCCCTTTCCCTGACCCAGCCGCACGGTGTGGAGCAGGGAGGTCGGTACACCCTGCGGATCGGAACCTGCACCGAGCGGGGCGAATGGGCCTTCGACCACCCGCAGACCTCGGAGCCGGTCCCTATCTGGCTCAACCGCGAGGACACGGCCGCATGCCTCCCCGACGGCTCGGCGATTCTTGCGTACATCGCCGGCGGAACCCGGGCGGCCCCGGTCATCCAACTCCCCGGTCTGCGCCTGACCAAGCAGTCCGAACCTCAGGATGCAGCGTGACGCCGGCATCAAGCTGTTCCCGGTCCACCTGGGCGAGATCACCCAGCCGTTAAGGCCATCGCGAAGAAGCGGCCCCGCACACCGCGTCGGGGTCCTGTGACTGAGTCGTACAACACGAGGAGCGGTGATGGCGACACACCGGGCCCCAGTCTTCGTCAACGAGGGTGCCTACGGGATCTTCGACCACGGCGAAGTACCCATCGAAAGCGCGGACTGGTCCGGTGATTTGATCGCCACCATGTCCGCAGGGGCCCTGGTGCGAACTGGCATCAATACCGGGAACGTGCGCGTGGAGGTCCGGACAGGCACCTCGGAGGACTCGGCGGGGGAATGGGAAGAGCAGGCCACAGCGCTGGTCTGGTCGCCCACGGGCAGCCTGCGTATCGAGTCGGTCGTCGATGGACCGCAGTTGGAACTCCCGGTCCTGTCCGCCTCCGGCCCGGGATGGTACGAGCTGGAGGTCAAGGCACGCGGGCGCCGAGAAGCCCCGGACGCTTCCGTCCTTGAATCCGGTGAGACCTACCTGATCTCCCTCCGCCTCGTTCCTGAGCCGACGGCTCCCATGCCTGCCGGATCCTCGGCTGCACCGGACCCAGACGAAGAGGCCAGGCGGCGACGACTGCTGCAAGGATGAAAAGTCCAGGAGTTTGTGTCCCGCCCCGCTGCGACCGGGCGGGCCACGCCCGGTTCCGGAGCGCAGCGTTGGCGCCAGGGCCTGCCTCCCGCCTCCGCGGAAGCCCCCTGGGGTCCGGCCAAGGACCTAGCCAGGCGCGGGAAGTCGAAGATTCCCACCCCTCCGGTGGGGTAGGGGCCAGCACCCACCGGTTCCGGCGGTGCGTGCTGCTGCAACCCGGCACGCTGCACGGGCAGCACGGCCGGGGTATCGCTACGGCGATGATGGGACGCGTCCCTCCTTGGCGTGGTCGCTGATCCCGGCGAGCGTGGCTCGGCCCGGCTGCGGGCCGCGGACGACACGCACACACCGCGCTCCTGAGGCCACCGGACCGTCGCGTCCTGGCGCATTCGCCCCGTCTGGCAACGCGTCACCGTGCAGTCGGTTACCGGCTTCTCTGGCACGCCCTGTTCCTCTACCGGCAGGCCGCCGACCACGGCCTTCCCGACTCCCGGTTCGGCCGGGACGACAGGCCAGCAATCTTTGCCAAGCTGTGGCCGCATGGCCTGGACCCCGACGGCAGACCTGCACCGCCGTGGCAAGCCTCCGTGGCGATTGAGCGGAGTTGACACCTGCCGTCGGGCGCGTCGGTAGGGGCCGCGCCGGCTACAGCTTCCGACAGAGTTCTTACCGGGAACGCCATCAGCAGGCCGAGGGCCGCGTCGGCCAGTTGGGCGGTCTCGACATCGGCAACGGCGGCGTAGGCATCAGTCGGCGCGGGGAAGCCCGGCATGCCCAGTTCGCCCTCCCTCGCCAGGTCCACCTTGCTGACGGTGTAGGCGAGGGCGCCGAGGCAAGCGGTGAGGGCTGCGGCCGAGCGCTTCTTGCGGGATCGGGGCATGGGTTCATCCTGTGGTTTTGGGATCGCGGCCGTCCTTGGGACTCGGGAGCAACCGTGACCACCGACAAGCAGTTCAAGAAGGACACCCGCGATCTCGACCTGGTGGTGACGGCCGGCGAACGGCACCGTACGGACGAAGGGGCTCACCCTCGCCGACAACCCGGGCCCGCAGACGATCCAGACGGGGTACAGCGACGTGGTGTCGGTCGGCTGGTGATCCGTGAGGCGGCCGGGCTCGTCCCGGGCCGTCATGTGGCGCCGGCGGAGGTCGAGTTCTCCAGGAGGAACTGAGACTGCCCTCACGGCCGGTCGAGTCTGCCCTCGGGTACCTGGCGTCCGCGGGGTCGCCCGGCGTAAGCAGGACAAGGACGTACGCGAGACGTATGCAGGACACAGGCATCACGTACGGCTCCGATTCTCCGACGAAGGAAGCGCCAGTGCAGAACCACGCGAAGGCCAGGTCGAACGCCACCGAGGATGCCCGGTCGACGGTCCGCAGGCCGGTCACCGCGCCACCCGCACAGGCCTCCGGGCTCCTCGGGCTGCAGGCGACGGTGGGAAACGCGGTGGTCGTCCAGCGTCTGAAGCAGCAGCACCGGCACGGTGCGGGGTGCGGCCACGAGGCGGAGGAGGCGCCGATCCAGCGCTCGGCCGTCCACGACGTGGTGCGGGCCGGCGGCAGGCCGCTGGACGGCAGCACGCGCGCGGACATGGAGAGCCGGCTGGGCGCCGACTTCTCCGACGTCCGCATCCACGACGACAGCGCGGCGAAGGCATCGGCGGCCGAGGTGGGCGCTCGGGCGTACACCACTGGGAATCACGTGGTGATCGGGGAGGGCGGCGCCGACAAGCTCACGCTCGCCCACGAACTCACCCACGTGATCCAGCAGCGCCGGGGTCCCGTGGCGGGTACGGACAACGGAGCGGGCCTGCGGGTCTCCGACCCCGCCGACCGCTTCGAGCGGGAGGCGGAGAGCAACGCGCGCCGCGCCATGAGCGGGGCGGCGCCGAGGACCGAGCAGCACGCACAGGGGGCGGGCCGGGCCGGCCAGGGGGCGGCCCACGAGTCGGTCCAGCGCTGGGCGGCACAGGCCGGCCCGAACCAGCAGCCCATGACGGTCTCGGCGAACGGCGTCTTCGCCGTCCCGAGCGACGACGCCACGTCGATCTGGATCCGCGTCAACGCGCCCGCGGGGTCCTACTCCCCGGCCCTGCGCGCGACGGGCACGGCGCAGCAGGCCCTCTTCGGCGGCACGGTGCTGTACCAGGAACACGAGCTGGCGCGCAGTATCCTGGACGACTGCCTCCACACGGCGGAGGAGATCATGCACAACGCCGTCGGAGAGCTGGCCGACGGCGCGAACAGCAACGTCCGTACGAGCGCCGGGCTCAAGGCCTTCGGCATGTCGGACGAGCAGAACCGCGACCGCGCAGGCGACTTCCAGGGGGCGACGGACCGTGACGCCAGCCCGGTGGTCGGACAGTCCTACCTGATGCTCGCCATGGACCCCGGGGAGCAGATCATGTCGCAGTACCACGCCGCAGCGGTGGTGGGCATGGACGGCCAGGACACGGTGACGATGGAGGCCTTCGCCGGAAGCGGCCAGACGGCCGCGAACCCGATGACGTACACGATCGGCACGGTGGCCTCCTTCCACGACTACTGGACGGGCGCGTACTACACCCCGAACTACCCGGCGGTCACCATGAAGACAGTGGTCCTCGTCAAGCGCGGCAAGGGCCGTCGGGTAACGGCGGGCTCAGAACAGCCGGCCAACCCGAACGTCGCCTGAAGGCTGTTTCACAAGGTGCTCGAGTCCCTGGGCGAGGGACTCACACCACCTCGGCGTGGGTGCCTTTGCCTCTTTTCCTCGCCATCGGGCCCCAGGGTCGTACAGGGGCATAGCGGGCACCGTTCAGGCCCGGCCGCCTTGTGAAACAACCCCCCCCGACGGTGCGGTGCGTCGCGCTCGACCGCCGAGGCCCACCAGTGTGCTCAGTCCGTCGGCTCCTGAGGCTCGGTGTTGCCCGGGCCGGCGGGAGGCCGCTCTTCGCCGATGTCCTCGCGCGTGTCCTTCTTGTGGCTGCCGGGCCGGGGGCGATCGGCCGCAGCGTTCGGGATGTCAGGTGCGACCGGGCCGAGCGGCGGTAGGTCAGGGGTGAGGGCGTTGTGCTTCTCCGGCACACGATCCGGAAGTTCAGGCTTTGGCGGGGCGCTGGGCATGAGGGCTCTCCTTGCGTGAGGCGGCTTCAGCACGGATGCGACGAGGGCCGACGTGCTGTACTGCTGTACACAACCTTCCGCCTGCCCTGCCGTCCGCCCCTCACGCGTCCAAGGGGGCCGCACGAGGCCAATCAGGATCAAGTCGAATTCGACCGGGCCGCGCTGCCGTTTCGAGGAGGCAGTCGCTATGGCGCAGAGCGGGGCTGGTGGCCAACTGCTTGCACTGGCGACTTGACCGCGTGCCGCACAGAGTGTCGGCAGGTGCCGATACTCTGGTTCGACCCCGCCAGAGCACTGTGCAGCTTCTGGGCGGTCGGGTTTTGACGGACCGTCGCCCCGACTCCCTAGTTGCAGCGCGGCGGTCCTGATCGGAGGCTCCCATGCCGGAGAGCGACAAGCCGACGTCCACCGGTTTCGAGGACGAAGGCCGACCGCCTGTCCGGGGTGAGAGCCGCACCACCGTTCGCGAGGTACTGCTCGCCGGTGTCGTCCAGGCCTTCATGGCCGGCGTCGCCGACGAGACCGCGCACTGGTTCCACTGGTGCCTGGTGTGGCTGTACGAGAGGCTGGTCAGCCACCTGTAGAACGCGACGCGCCCCCTGGTGGGCCAACACCAGGAGGCGCGAGGTGCGGGTACATCCCGCGGCGGTCTCTGTCCCTGCTTGCCGGCCGGGCAGAGGCCGCCGTACTTGTGACTCCACTCTGCCGTCGACCACTGACAATGCACAGACGCATCATCAGGTTGCAACGCTGGGATGCCACAGAGTCCCACTCTAGCGAGAACTCACTTCGCGAACCCAGTTTGCCGAAACCGGTTTATCGAAATCGGGTGGGGTGCCGTTCGCACGAGGCAGCGTTCACCAACCACCCGCCGCCAGACCCTGCGGCCGCGCAGAGTCCGATCGGCTGGTGCTCGGGTGTCCGGCCCGGTGCGTGGCTGGGCCCCGGCCAGGGGGCGTTGGCCGGGGCCCAGGGGTGCCGCGGGTCAGGGCCGCGGCAGGGGGCGGTTCAGTGGCGGCGGAAGGTGTCCTTGACGTCTTCCTTGGCCTGGCGGGCGTTGCCCTTGGCCTGGTCGGCGTGCCCGTCGGCGGTCATCCGCTCGTTGCCGGCCATGCGGCCCATGGCCTCCTTGGCCTTGCCCTTGGCCTGCTCGGCCTGTGCCTTGGTCTTCTCGGTGCCCGACATGGGGACCTCCTCGTGTAGTACCGGGTTGGTCGTGACGACTCGCCTGCTCACGATCCCGAGGCCCAAACCCCGCATCGGTCCGCCGATGTCGGATCCCACCCGCAGGGCACCGGCAGGCCGCCCGCCGGCGCCCCTGAGGTTCGCGGGGTCGACGTGGCAGGGCCGTGAGGGAGGAGCCGGGCGCACGCGTCTGCCCGCCTGCGCGGATAAGAAACACATAAGGATCATGTGCATGAGTGTCGGTCGGTCGGGCACTCGGTGCTTCGGAGGTTGATAACTATGGTTCCCCTGCTTCTTGTTCTCCTGCTCGTCCTGATCCTTTTCGGTGCCGGTTTCGCTGTGAAGATCCTCTGGTGGATCGCGCTCGCGGTCCTGGTGCTGTGGCTGATCGGCTTCGTGGCCCGCCCGAAGAACAGCAGCGGCCGCTGGTACCGCTGGTAGCAGGCAGCCCCAGCAGTGCACGGCCGGTGGGCCCACCCCGTCACGGGGGTGGGCCCACCGGCACGTCCGCGCCCGAACGGCGGCTGCACACCGCCGACGGGCGCGGCGGGGCGGAAACCGGGTGAGGTGAGCGGTTCGGGGTATCCCGCCTGTGCCGGGGCGGCCGCTGTGCTGCAGCAGGGGACCAGCTCGCCTCCCATCACGCCGGCCGCCCCAGCTCGCCGATTCCGGACGCAGCCCCGGCGACGTCGCCACCCGGGTCTGGGTCTGTAGCTGCCGCGGTCGCCCTCGGCTACCAGGGCGCGGCCCTCGCGGTCGCGGACGTGTTCGCCGTCCAGGCCATGGCCCCTCAGCGACAACCGGCCCTCCCTCGGCCTCCTCAACGCAATCTTCGGCAAGGCCCACACGCCAGCCGTGCGCGGAGACCAGCCACCCCCGCGCTGGACGCCTTGCCGCCGGAGAAGCACTCGCCGACCCTGCGCCTGCTGATGGCGGAGGTCGAGCGGTCCTGACGGATGGGCTGCGGGTGTCGTGCGGTCTGGGTGCTGGCGGGCCCCGGGGCTTGAGGTGTGCCGTCAGGTGATGGGGGGCTGCGGCGTTCGACCAGGATGACGTCGGGCCATGTTCCGTGGTGGCGGTCGATTGCGTTCGCGGGTGCCGGCGCGCTGGTGCAGGGCGTTGCTCCGCTCGGCTTTCGGTATGACGCAGCCGGGTGAACCGGATGTACGACCCGGAACCGAGACAAAAGTCGGGGGTTGGTTCTTTGGCGTCGAACGCGGCGTCCACCGGAAAGGAAGGAAGCCCGTGAAGGCGATCGTCCGTACCCTCTCGGTTCTCGTGCTCACCCTCGGCAGCGCCGCCGCATTCGGCACCGGCGCCGCAGTCGCCGCGTCCCCCTCGGACGGCGCGCCCATCGTCATCCAGTGCAACAACCCGACGAACGTCTCCCTCGTCGACGCGTCGGGCGGAGACTCACTCGTCAGCCAGCTGGTCGAAGTCCTCGGCGGTACCAACGACGGCAACAATGCCTCCGCGGTCGACACGGGCCCTGGCGGTACTGCCCTCGGCGGCGACGCCGCGCAGTCGGCGAGCCACAACCGCTGCGGGGAGAGCACGGACGTCGATGCGAGCACGCGTGTCGACAACAGCCAGCGCGTCGACAACAGTCGCCGCCTCTCGTTCAAGAACAGCCCCAGCCTGCTCTGAACCGCTCCGGACGCGGCCGCTGCCCACCACCCCCAGCCCTGTCCCAGGGCCGGAACCGGGCAGCGGTCGCGCATCCGACTGAGGTAGCCGGGTGAACCGGACTTCCGGCCCGAAACCCACGTCGGATGGTTGGTTCCCTGGCGTCGAACGCAGCGTCCACCAGAAGAAAGGAACATCCGTGAAGGCGATCGTCCGTACCCTCTCGGTTCTCGTGCTTACTCTCGGCAGCGCCGCCGCATTCGGCACCGGCGCCGCAGTCGCCGCGTCCCCCTCCGATGGCGCCCCCGTCGTCATCCGGTGCAACAACCCCACGAGCGTCTCCGCCGTCGATGCCTCCGGCGGGAACTCTCTGGTCAGGCAGCTGGTCGGGGTCCTCGCCGGAACCAACGGAGGCAACAACGCCTCCGGCGTCATCACCGGTGAAGGAGGAGACGCCGCAGGCGGCAACGCCGCTCAGACGGCTGACCGCAACCGCTGCGGCTCGAGCTCCGACCTCGACACCAGCACCCGTATCGACACCAGCCAGCGCATCGACAACAGCCGCCGCCTCGACATCGAAAACAGCCCCACCCTGCTCTGAAAGCCACAGGCGGCAGGGTCTCCGAGCAGCACCACCCCCCGGGGGACCCTGTCGATGGCCTCGTGAAGGACGTCGTTCGCCGGGGGAAGCCGAGGGACAGGGTCCCTCGGTTCACGGCGACGGACCCTGCGATTCACGATGAAGATGATCACCGCCCTGGCTGCGCGAGCGCGGGGACGCGGCCGGCTCAGGCTCGGGGTAGCCAGCCAGCGGTGAAGTCTGCGCTGTTCCGGGCGTTGTGGGCGCGTTGCTCGATGAGTCGTCGGAATCCTGTTACGGCGTAGCGTTCCCCGGTGGCAGTGCGGGCTCCGGGGATACCGGCGATGTCGGCCATGCACTGCTGGGGTTGTGGCTGCCAACCGATGACGAGGACGCGCAGGCCCCGCCGTTCCGCCCGCCGGTGGGTGTCGAGGAGGTGCAGCAGGCCGTCGCGGTCCATGACCGGGACGCGGTGCAAATCCATCAGCAGGTCCCGCACCCCCACCGGAATACCGTCCACCGCCGCGTGGAGGGGTTCCCCCGCGTGCTGGTCGAGTTCGCCGGTGGCGCTGAGCAGGACGGTGCCGCCGCGGTGCTGGACGTCGACAGTGATCAATGCGGTCTCCTTGCTCCCAGCCCCACACGCCTGTACCTGTGGGACCTTCCATCCTGGCGCGGCAGCTCCCCGGCGCTTGGGCGGCTCGCAGGGCCTTGAGTCGTTGCGACGCCGCGAGTGCGCCGACGTCCGTCTCGCCGGCGCCCGGCCGGCCACGGCGCAGTGGTGCTTGACCAGCTCGGTCCGTTCCTGCCGTGCTGCCTGGCGGGCTGATGACCGGGCGTCTTGTCGAGCGGCGCCGGACCCGCGGCCCTGGCCCCGGGCCGGGGGCGCGGGGGCGGCCTTGGGGGTCAGTAGTGGTCCGGCCGGCCTACCTCCGCAGCAGCGCACCCCACCCTGCGCCGGCAGGCGCCGCCGGCTTCGGGTCTTCCCTGCTCCTACAGCTGTACCCGATGTCGGAGCGCCCTGCCCGTGTGGGTGGTCCTCTAGGCTCCAGCGCGTGGAAGATCACGAGGACGAGCTTGTGCTGCGTGTGCGGGCGGTGCTGGCCGAGGCCGGTTTCGAGGAGTCCGCGCCCGGTGAGGAAGGTGTGCACCTGATCCGGCACGCCCGCGGGGTGTTGATCGGCTGGCTGCCCGTACAGGTCACCCGGCCCGAGCAGGTCGCACCCCGCGACATCGCCGACCCTGCAGATCATGATGTGCTGCGGCACGCCTTCATGCTCGCGGCGACCTCTGCCCTGCAGTCGGCCGGCTTTGTGGTCGACCCGCGCGACGATCAGGGGCTCCTTGTCCTCGATCCGGAGCAGACCTCCGCGCCGTAGTGCCCCTCGTGCTTCGGCCCAGGCCGTGCCGGATGGCGGCAGCAGGGATCGTGTCGTCGCCCCGGTGATCTGGAGTAGTGCGGGTGCGCTGTGGCGGTGTCCGTGCTGGGATCGGGCGGGTGAGGGATCCCTTCGGCTGTGATGATCCGTCCCTGCTGACGCTGGGCGTCCCGGCAGACGGGGCGGCGGCCCGCCGAGCGGTGGCCGCACGTGCTACCGGTCCTGAGGACCTGGCACGGCTGCTGGACATACTCGGCCTGCTCCCGGCAGCAGGCGCTTGCCCGGCGCAGGAGCCCGAGCCGCAGAGCTGTCGCACGCGTACCCGGCGCTGCCCCGAACGCCGGTAGGCGGCAGCCGGCGTATTCCAGCCCGCAGGTGTTGACGCCTCCGCAGGAGCGCCGATCACTCTGTCCGGGTGGGGTTAACGCCCCGATCAGCGCGTCAGAGGAGGGCGCGGCCGAGGGGCGGGGGTGCAATGGCCGCTGCGGGAGCCGCCTTCGAACCGGTGCCGCTCCCGGCGCCGTGGCGCTGCCGGCCGCGGGCAGGTTCCCGGCTGCCGTCACACGTCGCCGGGTCACCGCCCCGGCCGGCAGCATCCAACCCCACTTACTGATCGTTTCAGAATGAGGTCGCGAGGCGGCGAAGGCATATGGGGCGTTGTCGGATGAGGCGAGGACCTGTCTGGTCTGCCTCATTTGGTTCCGTTTCGGGGCCTGCCCCACGACGGCCAGCAGCCGTGCAGGCTCGCCTGGTCGGCCTGCACAGTTGCATAGTGTGCTCATGGATCGATTCGTGGGTCAGGGCCGCCTCGAATGGTGGGCTAACCAGTCGACTTGCCTTGAGATGTACGACATCGACATCACCGTCGCTGTCGACGCGGTCGGCCAGTGGCGGGCAACCGGGCAGCATGCCAACGCCCTTGACACAATCCAGCGCGAGGGCTGGGACTTCCTCATGGACATGGATCCCCACTTCTCCATTGCGTTTCCCGGTGAGGACCGCGGAGGGATCATGGTGCGAGTCGTCGAGGCAGGGGAGGGAACCTTCACGCTCACGGAGGCGCCGGATTGGGACGGCTCTGGGAACGTCACCTGCGACCTCACCTGAGGGCAGCTCGTAGGGGCAGGAGACCGTCTTCGCTACCTTGCCACCGACTCCGGCATGCCACCCCTTACTGATCTTTGGGCCTGGCGGGTGCGGGCGTTGCCCTGGTCTGGTCGGCGTCTCGATGTTCCGCCTGCGGATCCTGCGACGGCCTCGCTCGCCGTGGCGGAGGGTCGGGCCCGTGATCGCTATGTCTTCCTTCACTCACGTATCGATGCGCGGGAACGAGTCGGGAACCCGTGGCGTCAGCGTGCTGGGCGGCCCCGAACCGTCCGACCGCCGCCTAGTGGCCCGGGTGCAAGCCCGGGCTGCTAGGCCCGTCCTTGCCCGGCCTTCGGAGTGCAGCCGGGGGCCGCTCACCGGCCTAAAAAGCGGGCCGGCTTCGTCCAGGCGGCGGGGGTGCGTGATCTGGCCCAAGGTGCGTTCGCCGCGCGGCCCGCCGCGTACCCTCTGCAGTCCGCTGAACTGGACATTTCACAGGTCTGCCGTCGAACGCCGCCGTCCAGTAAGGTGCCGCCGGGAGAGTGTCCGGGGGGTCGGACGCGAACCGCGTACCGCCGTGTGGCGTCGCACCGTGCGGGGGTGCACCCGGTGGGCCGGGTATGCCGGCGGGGGAGTGGGGGAGGCGCAGGACATGGACGATCGATCCCGCCTGTTTCCGGCCCCAGTGACCGGTGATGTCTCGTGCGCGCAGGCGCGGGAGACGGCTCGGCTGTTTCTCGACGAGCTGGAGCCTGCGCTTCTTCCGGAGCGGCGGGAGGACGTGCTGACCGTGGTGAGCGAGCTGATTTCCAATGCCCGGCGCCACGCCGGGGGCGTCACGCATTTCGACATCCGCGTTCATCTCGGGGCGCTCGTGGTGGAGGTGTCCGACCGGTCTCCCCGCGGTCCGCTGACCCGCCCCTGGGCGCCGGGTCAGCCGGGAGGCTTCGGGTGGCGGCTGGTCAAGCAGCTCGCCGACCGCGCGCACGTCTATTTCCATGAGGGCGCGAAGACTGTCAGCGCCACGTTCTTCACCGGGGTGAGCGAACCCCGGCGGCCCTCTGCGTCCTGACCATCAGCCGGTCGGAGCGTCGTCGTCGCGTAGGTCGAAGAGGGGCAGGGCGCCGGTCATCTCCAGCATGCGGCGCAGCTGGCGCGGCAGTGGGTCGGCGAGCACCAGGGGGCCGCTGTTGTTCGCCCGGATCAGGACGTTGAGGAAGGAGGAGTCGGCGAACGCGACCTGGGAGACGTCGAGGACCAGGACCCGAGCATCCCCGGCCTCACGCGCGCAGACCTCGTCCAGGCGGCCCACGGAGTCCGCGTCGAACTCTCCGGAGCAGACGACCTCCCTTACCGCGCCCGCGCCCGAGCGGACCGTTACCTTCGGCATCTGCATACGCGTCCCTCCATCCCCGCAGCTGGCTCCACTGATCTCCAACGGCGACCGTACGGGCTCCCGCCTCGAAGTGACACCCCACCCTCACCTGCGCCCCCGAACGGACGGCCCACCCCGAGTGAGCGCCGCTCGCCCTCATCTGCGTGAAATTCGGGCTGCAGCCCCCGGCCGTCATTCAGCCCGCCCCGGGAGCGGCGGGGCGGGCCAGCGGTTGTCGCCGAGTTGGAGTTCCTCGACTCTGCGTTTTCTCAGGATGGGCCGGTAGGTGTATACGCGGGCGCACCTGAGTTCTCCCGACGGTGTTGCTCCGGGCAGGGCGTCCACCGTCGGGAGGGAGCCACGCAGCTGCGGATGGACGGGGCCGCGCGGCAGTGGGGCCAACGGCCCCGGCCCGGGGTTGGTCACGTTCGGCCCTGCCGCTGGTTGACGCCCCGGCTGTACCGCTGGCGGGTGGCGGGATGTAACTCATCCGTCGTGCCTGCGGTGCGGGCCTGGGGGCGGGGTGGGAGGGTGCTGGTGGGGCCGATGACGGGTGCCCCACGCAGGCAGAGCCCGCCCCGGGCCCGGACGACATCCCGGCCGGGCTCTGCTGCGCCCTGGCCCCGCGGTCGGGAGACCCTGCGGGCGTTCCAGCAGCTGGACGACCCGTTTCCCGAGGGTCTGAAAGGAGCTCAGTGGGCTCCTGAGGGCTCCCGTTGGGGAGGAGATGGGGGAGCGGAACCTGGGGCGGGTGGGGTCGTTGTACCGCTGGGACGCACACCGCTCCGGGGAAACCATCCGTTCCCCTACGGGTCCGCTTGGGGCGGGCCCCGATTCCGACCGCCTCTGCGTGCTCCACATCCGCGTGGGTGGTCAGGGCCGCTCCGTGGATCCGGGTATAGACGGCTGCCCGGGTTAGGGTCCTGCTCAGCCCGCGCCGATATCGCGTGCGTGGGTGAGGCCTGGGGCCCAGAGCGCTCTGGGGGCAGCAGTCCCCCGGGGCCGCCCCAATCTCCGGCCGCCGATCTCTGCGCCGGCCGTCAGGGGGCTGGCGTGGGAACGGGTGCGGTGATGGTTTTGCCGCCGCGGTGGAAGCGGATGAAGACGGGGTTCTGACCAGGCGCCAGCCGAAGTGACCGTGACCGTTGGGTGATCGCGGCCGTAGGTGTGGCATGCGGAGGGATTGGTCGGATACCTCGATGGCGATCAGGCCGGCCCGGCGGTGGATGTGGAAGCCGGTGACGCCGCCTGCGTGCCGGATCGCGTTGGAGACGAGTTCGCTCACTACCGTCAGCACGTCGGTCACCAGGGCCGGGGGCGCCTCGCAGTCGGCGAGCACACGCCGGGCCAGCTCCCGGGCCTGACCGCAGCTCATCCGCGCCGGGAAGCGCGGTGTGCTCCGTGAGGGCCCCATACCGGGCATCTGCCCCGGCCGCCGCAACAGATGCCGCCCGCCCCGCCCCGGTACGTGCTTCAGCCAGCCTGTTCGGAGGCGTCGTGGATGTCGAACAGGGGCAGCGCGCCGGTCATCTCCATCATCCGTCGCAGCTGTGACGGGAGCGGCCCTCGCAGGGCGAGGGGGCGGGTGTTGCGGAGGCGGATGAGGGCGTTGAGGAAGCTGGAGTCGCCGAACGTCACCTGCCGGACGTCGATGACGAGGAGACCGGCCGGCAGCGGTGCGATGTCGCAGGCCTCCAGCAGCAGTCCGGTGGTGTCCAGGTCGAAGTCGCCGGAGCAGACGACCACCCGCACACCGTCCGCCTCGGCATTGACGGTCACCTTGGGCGTCTTCACGCTGCCTCCCGGAACGCAAGATCTGACCCTCCCGACCGTACGGGACGCTCCGCCCCACCGGTACACGGCCCGGAGCCTGACCCTTTTACCGTTCCGTAGCTGCGCCCCTGGCCCGCACGGCCCGGGGTACAGCTGCGTACCGGGGGCGTGAGCGCCTGCCTAGAGGTGATCGGGTGACGCATGAACGCCCTGTTCAAGGTGGAATCCACGGGAGCCCCCGCACCACACGACGCCAGGGGTGGTGGTCGCCCCTGGTATCCGGCTGGCACCGGACGAGACTGGTGTGGTGCCGACGGCGTAGGGCCACGCCAAGGCTTCCGGCACCTGGGGGAGGGCGGGGGCCCATGTCCGGCAACAGCAGAGACTCAACCCGGGGTGCCCCACCGTACGCACGCCTGCTCGGCAGGCACTACTTCCTGCCGGTGACCCTCAACGGCCACGAGACCGACGTCAAGGTCGTCTCGTCAGGGCGCGGCGCGAGGACCGGGTGGCCTTCCGAGGTGGGTGCCCTTCTGGCGCACGTCACCCAACTGGTGCTCCTCGCAGCGCCCCCAACTGATGTCGTCCTTCGTGCACGTGAAGTCCCTCTCGGCGGCGCCGTGCGTGGTCACCCCGCCTCGTAGAGGCTGACGCCCTTGGCGGGGACGGTGTGGTTCAGGGAGCAGCCGGTGACGCGGCCGTTGCCGTTGAGGCACGGTCCCAGCCGCCGCCTGTGCGCTTCCTGAGCTGGCAGCGGATCTGGTAGTTGTAGTTGGTCTCCTTGAACCAGCCCCGGGCCTTGGCGTAGGAGGTGCCGGTGACCTTCAAGGTGATCCTGACCTTGTTGCCGTCCGCCTTGGCGCTGGTGACGCAGCCCCGGCCGGAGACGCTGCGGCTTCCGTCTTCGGAGTAGCCGCCGAATCCAGGTGCTGTCCGAGGAGTCGCAGACGGTGCCGGGCTTCCACTTCGCCGAATCCGCCCGCCGGAACGCGTTGATCGGCGCGTCGGTGACGTACGCGCTGTTGCTGCCGACCTGGGTGGAGACCTCCCACCGCAAGTGGAGGTCGCGCAGTGCGATGACGGGTGCGGTCGTGGTGAGTTCAAAGCTCAGCCCGGTTTCTCCGCAGGCCGGTGCTGCGGCACCCATCAGGAGATGTGACGTGCCTCATAGGAACCCGGTGGGCGGTGCGGACAGGAAAGGGCATGGAACTGACACAACGGGCGCGTCTGTGCGCGGGGGACCGCAGTGCGCTGGGGGAGCTGTTCGACGCGCACGCACAGGCCGTCTACGCCTACGCGCTGCGCACCCTGGGCGACTGGGCGGCGGCCGAGGACGCGGTGTCGCTGACCTATCTGGAGGCCTGGCGGCTGCGCGGGAAACTCCACGAGGGGGACGAGAGCCTGCGGCCCTGGCTGTTCGGGATCGCCACCAACGTGCTGCACAACACCGCACGGGCCACCCGACGGCACAAGGCCGCGATGGCGCGGCTTGCCGAGCGTGAGCCGGTGGAGGACTTCGCAGAGGGGTTGGTGACCCGGATCGACGCGGGCGCCGAGCTGGCGGCGGTACGGCGCGCGCTGCCCAGCCTGCGCCGCTCCGAACGGGAGGTGTTCCGGCTCTGCGTCTGGGTGGGGCTCGACTACGCCTCGGCAGCCGAGGCTCTCGGCGTTCCGGTCGGCACCGTCCGATCCCGCCTCTCCCGGGCCCGCACCCGGCTGCGTGCGCTCGCTGAAAAGGAACTGACGAATCGTCGGGACCCGACCGGTCCCGGACAGGTACGGGATGGCGGCCTCGTTGCCGCCCGGTCGATGCAGGGGGAGAACCGATGAACGACACACCCGAGCTGCTCACTGCCGACCGCCACCGGCTGCTGAGGGAGCATTTGATGAGCGAGACCG
Organism: Streptomyces sp. A0592; assembly: GCF_004795115.1. Taxonomy (NCBI): domain Bacteria; kingdom Bacillati; phylum Actinomycetota; class Actinomycetes; order Kitasatosporales; family Streptomycetaceae; genus Streptomyces; species Streptomyces sp. A0592. The sequence continues at coordinate 84,971 of NZ_SSBM01000020.1, read as the reverse complement.
CCGGACAGACGACGAAGGTGACGGGTTCGCGACGCAAGCTGGTGTGGTGGGTCGCGCCGCCACTGGCCGTGGTCGCGGTGGCTGCCGTCACGCTGGTCGGCCCGGGCCGAAACGACGGCAGCGCCGCCCCGGCCGCTGCCCCCGCCGCGTCGACGTCCGCCGCGCCGACCGGGTCGGCCACGCCGGTGTCGGAGCCGACGGATGCCGCCGGTCTGCTGAGCCGGGCCGCCAAGGCCGCCGCGAGCCGCCCGGACCCGGGCGCGAAGAACACCCAGTTCACCTACCAGCGGATGGTCCAGGACGGGGCTCGCGAGTCGAGGCACGAACGGACGATGTGGATGGCGGTGGACGGCAGGTCCAAGGGCCTGATCGCGGATCCGTCGATGTCCGGACCGGGCGACGAGAAGGGCCGGGTCACCTGGCCTGCCACGCTGGGGGCAGGCCGCGGCGCCCCCACGCAGGCCGGCTTCCTCGCCCCGACCTACGAGTTCGTCGCCGCGCTGCCCACCGACCCCGACCGGCTTCTGCAGCAGCTCCTCGCCGCCGACCGGTCCAAGCAGGTGGTGGGGATGCCGATCACGGACGAGCGGCGCCATCAGCTCGCCTTCGGGGACATCCAGATGATCTTCATGAACGTGACCGCGCCGCCGGCCGTCGCGGGATCGCTCATGGAGACGGCCGCGAGGATCCCCGGCACGAGGGTGGTCGCCGACGAGGTCGACGCGGCGGGGCGGCACGGCGTCGCGGTGGTCGGCAGGAACGGCAACCTGCGGGTGTCACTGATCTTCGACAGGACGACCGGCGTGTTCCTCGGCGTGCGGCAGGTGCTGCTGGCGGAGCTCCCGCCCATCGGCGCCGACGGCCTCCCGCCCACGGGCGACCCATCCCCGGGCGCTGGGAACGGAAAGGGCTACGACTTCGCCACGGCCGTCCTGAAGGCCGGCATCGTCGACCACGCTGGCGACGAACCGGAGAACTGAACCCCATAGGGGCCGGGCGGGGCAGTCCCGCTGTCCCGATCCTGCAGGTGTCCGACTCCCCGACTTTCGATCCAGCGCCCGGAGACCGTCAGGACGTCGGCGTCCGGATGCACCCGCAGACGACCGACGACAAGGCCGAGGCACGCCTTCTGCTGTCGATCGCCATCGACGGCGTACGGACGCACTGACCCCGGTCCTCACAAACGGTCGATACCCCTTCGGCCATGAGGAGCAGCGGCCAACGGCATCCAAAGCCTCAGCTGTAGCTGCGTCCGACCGGGTACGTGGGGGCCTGGACCTCCGGACTCTGGCCCTGTAAATGCGGAAGTGCCGGGTCAGAGTCCGGCTCCGGGCACCGTCATCCACGTTGGTTCAGGGCACGGGTGAGGTTGCGGTTGGCTGCCCGGGCGGTGTCGCCGGCCCCCCAAGAAGCATCCGGACCTCCGCATGCGGCCGCCCCACCCGTTCGCCAAGGGACGATGGGCTGACGAGCAGTCATTGATCTCCGGCAGCTGCCGGGGCACGATGCAGGAATGAGCGACCAGCGCTGCGACCATGGACTGATAGTCGGCCAGTGCGGGCACTGCAAGCCGGTGCCGCACGGGCTTACCGCCTACGTCTGGACCACCCGCGGCGGCTCCGTCTTTCACCGGACGGTGGCCTGCGAAGCTCTCGCCGACGGCCAAACCCGCGCCGCACGCTTCGGTCGGGACGTCCATCAGCCCACCCGTTCCGCACTCGCCGATGCCATGGCACAGGGCCGCGGCGCCTGCATCCCCTGCTTCCCCGCTTACAGGCCGTCCCGCACCGCCAAGCCCTGCCTGGTCCGTGAGAACGGCCGGTGGCTGCCCGGTCTGCTCACCGAGTGGCGGCGCGGCGGGGACGGTCGGTGGAGCGGCGTGGTCTCGTACACAGCCGACGGCGACCAGGTCACCGTCCTCAAGGACCAGGACGACTTACGCTCCGCCCCGTGAACCGCCCGCCGCCGCCTCGCATCTCCCCGCAGCCCCAGAGGCCTGCCCACACTGCCCTGGCCGCACAGGCCAGCCGCATCACCCTTCCCCCGGCCCCGTGCGACCAGCGATACCGCCCTCGCCCGACCTGCTTCAGGTTCTGTGCAAACCGCCCCGCCTCCCTGGCGGCTTGCCACACAGCCGCCCGCCGCTGCGGGAGGCGGCCGCCGCGTGGACGACCGCCCTGGCTCGCCGGACGCCCAGGCCGCCCCAGCCCCCAGAAGCAACTACATGCGAACAGCCACCCTGTTGGACTGCTCTCGGCACTCCTTCAGGATGCGCCATCGCCATGAGCGCCGACCCCGGCCCGCCGTGATCCACGGGGCGGAAATCACCTGCGTACGCCGTCCCTTCGGTCTGTAGGGTGGCGGGCGACCAGTACATGAGAGCTCGCCTCGGGCGGCTCTGCCCACAGGGGGATCCACCACCATGCGCACGTTCGCAGCCGCTGCCGCGGTCTCGTCCGCGATCATTCTCGGCCTGTCCACCGCCGCGCCCGTCCACGCCGCCGAACTCGACGGGCTGGCGGACGCGGGCTTCGTCTCCGAGCCCCTCACGCCCGCCGACCTTTCCGAGGAGGGGGCCACCTTCGGCGAAGAGGGCCCTGACTCCGCCGCGGTCTCGCAGCCGCAGGGCGCTCCGAGCGCCGGCGTCTTCTACACCAACGGCGACAACGTCCACATATCCAGCACGGCCCCGGCCGCCGCGTCCGGGCACGGTTGGTGGGTCAAGATCAGCGGTCCCGGCACCAAGGCCAAGGTCACCATCGAGCTCCAGGCACTGGACTACCGCGACAACAAGTGGAAGACCGTCGCCACCGGCAGCAAGACGGTGTACTCCGGTACCGGCAGCGCCAACCGCGCCGCCGCCCGCAAGGTCTGCACGAACCGCGTCATGCAGGTGCAGTGGCGCAGCCGGATCGACGTGGACATCATCGGCGTCAACGACTCGCCGGAGAAGGCCGTCACCAAGACCCAGAAGCTGTGGTGCGGCGCGTTCTGACGCCCTGACATGTCGTTCTGACGCAACCTCGGTGTTCTGCCCCTGCGATCGGGGGCAGGACACCGCCCCATCGAGCCCGAGGAGAGCGCCGTGCCGGAAGCCTCCATTCCCGCGCCCATGGTCATGGGGGTCCACGGCGTACTCGCCCTGCACCCGTGGGTGGACGCCGAGACCCAGGACGTCTTCGCACTCGCGGTCAGGCGCACGGTCGCCTACGGCTGGAGCTCCTTCCACGCCGCAGGGCCGCACGGCGTGCGCTGGGGCCACAACGACGCTGGTGGCGACTGGGGACAGGAGGGGCGCGACCGTCGGACGGGCGCGGAGGAGAGGGTGCGCCAACTCGCCTGGCTCCAGGTCGATGTCGCCGACGCACCGCCGGGGCAGCGCCTGCCCGTGCTCCCGATGGCCACAGTCCTCGGCGACGCCCTCCACCGCGTCGGCGGCTTCCGCCTCACCGGCCTGCACACCGTAGCCCCCTTGTACGAGGCACAGGACGCCCGCGCCGACCTGGCCGTGGCCGCCGAGTGGTTCGCCCTCGCCGATCCCGTCGGCTCAGCCGGGTTCACCGTCTCGGTCGCCGGCACGAAGACCGCCGACCTCCCAGGTCGGATGCCCGAGATCCTCGCGGCCGCCCGTGAGAGCTCGTACGGGCAACTCACCATCGAGCCTGAGCCGTCCGACGACGCCACCCCGGAGTCCGGGCTGGCGCTGCCCCTGGCCGGGGAGACGGAAACGGGCCACCTCCGGTACGGGCAGTCCTTCCGCTGCACCGCCCGAGAGTGGTCGATGGACTGCGCCACCTGGGTCACTGAGATCCTCATCGACGCTCTCCGCGCGACAGGCGTCACCCAGCCGGCGCTCATCAAGGTGTCGAGGACCCCGCGCGTCGGCGGCGCCCAGGTCCTGTCCGGCGGATCAGGGCTGTAGCCGTAGCCGTTCCCTCTCCACTCCAGCCCCAGTGAGCAGCGGTGACGGCCGGCACCGTCGCGTCCCCGACCCCGAGGCCGGCTCCGGCCGCCTGGGGGAGGACACGGCCCGCCTGTCCCCGCTGAAGACCGCGCGTATCAACTTCCTCGGCCGTTACCTGTTCAACATCGCCGCCAGCGGGCCCGCCCAGGGCCTGCGGCGGCCTTGTCCCCTCGGGCCTGTCACAGGCGGCCAGTAGCCTCTCGCCATGCAGACAGCGCTGATGATCTACGACGGCTCCGCACCGGCCGATTCCGACGTCCTGCGAACCGGGGGCGTGCCGCTGGCTCCTGCTGGCTTCGCCTGGCCCCTGTGCGGTTGCGGGGGGCCGCTTCAGTTCTTCGCCCATCTCCCCGTCGAGGACGGTGTCCTGTCGGTGTTCCTGTGCCAGAACGACCCCGGGGCGTGTGAGTTCTGGGACGCGAGCTCCAGCGCGAACAGGGTCTATCTGTTTCCCCGGGAGGAACTGCGGCCGGTGGCCGTACCCGAGGCTGGACTGACGCTGCTGCCGGCCGCCTCGGCCATCCGCACCCACGTCGTGACGATCGACCCCGAAGATGCCTGCGACGAGGAAGGGATCGAGCCCGACGCCTACGACCTTGCCCGCTCGGGATGGAAGCGGGAACCCGAAGAACGATTCGGGGAGCAGCGCGAAGTGCTTGGGTCACTCGGAGGCAGCCCCTCCTACCTTGAGGACGACCGCCTGCCCGTGTGTCCCTCCTGCACCGGCACCATGGAGTTCGCGGCACACCTGGAGGAGGGGATATCCCGGGAGACCGCGATGAACCTCGGCGGTCAGCTGGGCTACGTCTTCGTCTGCCGCCCTTGTCGTGAGGGAGCCTTCCTCACGGACTGAGGACGGGGTCAGCCGGAGATTGAGGCTGATCCCCGGGAGTCCGGGTTTCATACGGCGAGTGACAGAGTACGTGACGTGATCAGTTGCTGTTCGAACTCGGCCGGTGTGAGGTGGCCGAGTGCGGAGTGGCGGCGGCGCCGGTTGTAGTACGACAGCCAGAGGAAAGACTCGAGCCGGGTCTGTGCCATCAAGGTCCAGCGGCGTCCGTGGAGCAACTCGCGCTTGAGGCCCTGGAAGAACGACTCGGCGAGAGCGTTGTCGTAACTCGAGCCGACCTGTCCCATGCTGCGACGGATGCCGTGGCGGCGGCAGACCTCGGCGATGGCGGCCGCACTGTACTGGGCGCCCCTGTCGGTGTGAAAGACGACGCTGCGGACCCAGCCGTCACGGGCTGCCACGGCCATCTGGCTGGGATCGGCTACCGCGCCACCGTCGAGCAGATCGTGAAGGAGAAGGGAGCCACGGGCAGCAACCTTGCCCAGAAGATCTTGGCTTTGTCCGGGATGGGTGTCCCTCAGGAGATCGTGTATGCCTTCCACGAAGCCCGGTTCGTGGGGAACGACTCGGCGCACGATGCGCTCGCCTACTCGGCTGAGGAGCTCGCAGACATCGCGGACCTCATCGACGAAGCCGTTCTGGTGCTCTACGTGCAGCCGGCACAGCGAGCCGCCATGGCGCAGCAGCGAGCAGCTCGGCGCGCCGCCGCTAAGCAGCCGTCCCCTAGACGAGGACCTGCGTCTGCCTCGGGCAGACCGCATGGTGGCTGGCCCTGGGATCCTTCGTCCTGTTCGTGTCCAATCTCCTGGCCATGGTGTTCGCCGGCATGGTGGTCTTCGGCGGGCTGGGCTACGCGACTGCCGACCGCCGGCAGGAAACGGGCGCCGCGCGCAGGACTTACCTGGCGCTCGCCCTGCTGTTCGGTGCGGTGGGCGGTGCTGCTGGTGGCGAACACGGCGGCCACCGTTCTCGTACAGCCGTGGACCACGCGCGCCACGAACAGCGCCGACGAGTGGCTGGCCGCCTCGCCCGGCGCGTCCGTCGTCAGCGTCAGTGCGCGGTCACTGACCCTCTACAACCAGGTCCGCACGCCGGGTGACCTGCCCCCGGTCGAGGCGCTCCTTGCCGACCTCCAGGGACAGATCCCCGACGGTGTGCCCGTCGTGGTCGTTACCGACGAAGGCCGCCAGGTACAGGCCGGACGCGTCGGAGGCTGATACCGCTCGGCAGCAGACAGCGGGGGCGTCGCGCTATGTGTCGTGCACCGCGCGGGCAGCCGCGCACACCGCCACCGCCCTAACCCAGAGCGGCGCTGTCGTTGTCCAGCATCTCCATCAGCTGCGCCCGGTGGAGGGCCGCGACCGGCTCAAGCAGGTCGGGATGGCGCAGCAGGGGTGCGGCCTCGTGCTCGTGGTCCCCGGGGTGTGTGAGGCGGGTGAGCTCGCCGGCCTGGGCGCGATCGACGAGGCGGTGGGCGTCGACGGCGAGGCTGGGGGTGGCGAGGAGGCAGGCGGCCCAGCTGACGACGGTTTCGTCCACCCAGGTCCGCCACTCGGCGTCGGCGTCCGTGCCGTGATCGGCGCCTGTCAGCCAGTCCAGGCGGGTGCTTCCGCCGGGACCGAGCAGGTGCAGCAGCTGTGCGTCGAGCGGTGTCGGGTACCGCAGGGTTGCGGCCAGGGTGACGGCCTGGCGGGCCTGGGCCTCGGCCAGCACCCCGCTGAATGCACCCGGGGCCGGTGGGAAGGCGGTCAGCAGCCAGCGGGTGCCGGCGGCTATGAAGGGTGCGAGATCGGCGGACACGGCGGCTTCCTCAAAGGGGTGCTCGCCTTGGCCTGTACCGGGCCCGCGAGCTGCGGCGCGAAGCTGCGCCGCTCCGCTCGTGGGCGACCAGGCTAACCGGAAGCAACGACGGTGCGGCATGACGCACGTCACCGTCCGCCCGGGGCGGCGGGCCCGCACACGTACCTGCGTGCGCGCCCGTCACCCCGTGCGGATGTCAGGACTTGCCGCGGCCCGTTACGAAGTCGCGCGCCCGGTCCACCAGGCCGGCGCCCGGCGCGAGGAGCTTGCTGGCCGTGGGGGTGCTCGGCGCCGCGGGGTGGGGGCGGGTGGGCGCCATGGTCTTAGCGCGGCGGATCTTGTCACCGAGATCATCCAGCTGCTGCGGGGTGCAGGCTCGCTGCAGCATCGGGAAGAGGTTGCTTTCCTCGTCCTGGACGTGTGAGGCGACCTCGTCCATGAGCTGCTGCAGGAGCGGGCTGATCTGCGCGTCGTCGGTGTCCATCTTCTCCAGCTGCTTGAGGATCTTCTCGACGCGGCCGTGATCCTCGATCTCCTTGTCCGCCATCCGGTCACCGCCCGGGACGAACTCGCGCACCGCCGGGTAGAGGTACTGCTCCTCGGCGACCGAGTGCCGCACCAGCTCGATGGTGATCTCGTCGATGAGACCCCGGAGCTCCTGCCCGGCGCCGGTCATGGCCTGCACACGGCTGAACATCTCCTCCACCTCCCGGTGGTCGGCCATCAGCTCGTCGATCACATTCCCGCCGTGTCCCACATCTGCCTCCATTGCGTGTTCGGGGTGGGCCGATCCGGCCCGATCCGATCGGTTCCCCGCCACGCCTCCGGCCGCCCGGCCGTACAACACCTCTCACCCGCACGGAGGGATCCGGCCCGCCAAGCCACAGCGCAGCCGCGACAGCACGGTCGCGGACTGGAAAGCCCACCTGTCCCTCATCCGCGACACCGCGGCCCCACTGCCCGAGCCCCTGGCCGCCCTCCTGGTCCAGCTCACCGAGCAGCTGACCACCACGACCGCGGACACACCACTGGCCGCGCTGCGCGCCGTCGGGATGCTGGGGCGGATCGCCGCCCGTGTCGGGCGGGAGGCGGCGGGCGCTCTGGCGGACGACGGGGTGTCCGCCGAGACGGTGGCCGTCGGGCTCGGGACCACCCGCTCCAAGGCCTTGATGCTGCTCCTGACCGCACAGAGCAGGTAACAGCACCAGGCTTGGATGTCGCGTCGTCGCCGGCCATCAGCCGCATCGACTCGTGTCGTTCCATGCTCGGCAGGCATCCTGCGATGCGGCAGCGGTGCTATAGCGCGCGCTACCGCTGCCCAGGGCGTTGGCGGGTTGCTGACCAGTCTGGCTAGAGCTACGGATCGGAAGGCTGACGGTTGGGAAGGGGGGTGGGGTTGGAGCTGCACGAGGTCGCGGAGCTTGACTCGGCGCACTCTTCTGAGCCACCCCCCATGGCCGCGTCGTACCGTGATGCGGTGCCAGGCCGGCCCAACGTCGGGAACGCTAGCCGGAGGCACTGACAGTGGACCCGTGTCCTCCGCGTTCCCGAAGCACAGGGAGCGGGCGGGGAGCCGCGGGGAAGACCGGGGAGGTGTCCGGGAACGCGCAGGTCACCGGGTCGGCTGGTCAAGGTGGGCGCGTACGCGATCTTCGGTCTCTCAGCTTTCGGCTACCCGTAGTCCGACATCGGCTTTCCGGGCCGCCACCCCTTGGGTGACGGCCCTTTCGCATGCCCGGTACCGGCTCTCCGGCAGAGCGTCCGCGGCCTCGCTGGAGTCCCTCGCAGGGGTGAATTCGGCCCTCGCGTACGCGTAGGCGGCTTGTGCGGTGTGCCTCCAACTTGCCCTGAAATTATGTCTATTGACAGGAAACAGAATCTTTCGGCATGTTTCGGGCGCGGTCCGGTGGTCGGGTCGTTGTGGTGTGGATCGGGGTGTGTTCCGTGGTGCGTGAGGTGCGTGAGGTGTTCGGCGAGTCCGAGGCGGCGGGCCGGTTGCGGGTGCCGGTGGCGGCGTGGCGGTGGGCGACGGGTTCGGGTCTGGTCCCGCCGGCGGATGCCGGGCCGGGTCGGTGGTCGCGTGCGGTGGTGGAGGCCGCCGACCCGGAGGCCGTGCGCGCGGCACTGCGCGGGCCGGCCGGTGCGGGGTGGGCGGCGGACCGGCTGACGGAGGCCTTGGGGGAGCCGTTGCGGTGCCGGCCGCGGGTGACCGCCTCCGCGGTCGGACATCTGGTCCGTGCCGGTCTGCTGGTCTACCTCGGTGGCGAGGTCGCGTTCCCCGACGTCCACCCCGACCAGGTGAACACGCTCGCCCGCCGCCGGGACCTGCCGGTCCTTCTCGACCGGCACGTTCCCCTGGGCCCGGACCAGGCCGCGGTCCGCCTCGGCGTCCGCCGCGTCGACTTCGACCAGGTCGTCCGCCTCGGCTGGGTCACCCCGGTCGGCTCCGTCGACATCGACTACAAACACCACGGCGGCATCACCACCGTCCCGCTCTACTCCGCCGAGGACATCGCCCTGCTCCCCGTCACCCGCCCCGCGGTCGACTGGCGAGCGGTGCGCGCGGTCTCCGCGGGGCGCCGCTCCCCGCTCGCCGCCCTCACCCCGGTCGTGCCGGCGACCCGGCCGGCGGTACGGATGTGCACCCGCAGTTCGACCGGGCGGCGGTGGTCGTGTGGCTGCTGGCCCACGACAAGATCGGGGTGCCGGTGGCGATGCCGGCGGCCTCGCTGGTCGTGACGGGTGAAGGGCGCCGTACGTTCCGGTTCCGGCTCGATGACCCGCACCCCGTCCCCGCCGTCAGGGCGGCGAGCTCGTCGGCGTCTGCATCGGTGGACCAGCCGGACAACTCGTCCTCCCCTCCGGCGTCGTCGGCCAGGACCAGCGGCGCCTCGGTGAGCCGGCTGACTGTTCCGGGTACGCCGCCGTTGGCGGTGCTGGGGGAGGTCCGGGTGATCGAGCGGTTTAGGTCGGGCGGCGGAGGCCTGCGCCTGACGCTGGCCTGGCCGGCCCGCGTGCGCGGCACCGCCGGGCCGGGGCCGGCGGGCGGGTGGTCCGCCACGGGGTGCCGTACGCGGCCCCGGGGGACGGCTGCGTGTGCGCGCGACACGACTGCGGCGGGGTGGTTCCTGTCTCCCGGTGTGCCGAGCACGGCGCCGCGGTGGGACCGGTGTTGGAGTGGCACCCCGGCGGCGGGATCCGCTGCACCGGCCTGTCCCGGCCACTGAACCTCACGACGGCCCGGTGATCGGGCGGACGCGCACGGAGGCCGCGAAGCCCCCGGCGTGAAGGTGCTGTTCCCTTCCGCTTGCTGCCGCGCCCGTCGCGTGGCGGCAGGCGGGCCCGGGCTGCGGTATCCGTCTGAACCTCCCCGGCCTGGGCCACGGCGTTCTACCGTGGCGGGGAGCACCCCGCCGAGGAGGAGCCGATGAGCGCCCAGCCCGACCACACCCCCGCCCCCGCGGCCCCGTACGCGCCCGCGCCCGGTGCGCCGGCCGAACTCCTGGCCCAGCTCCGGGCGGACCGCCGTGCCGAGCAGTGGGTGCCGGCGTTCGAGCGGGACTGGGCCAAGGCCCTGGAAGACGCCCGCCATGCCTTCAGCCTCACCCCGCTGCACGAGGTAGTGCGCACCTGGCAGCTGCGCGTGGCTGCGGCCCCGGACGTTGATGCCTTCATGGACTCCGGCCGGGACGACTCCGACTTCGTGGACCTGGACGACATCCTGGGCGGCCGCCCGTGACCGGAGAACAGCCGTGGGCGGTGCGCCTGTCCCCGCAGGCCGCGAAGACCTTTGCCGAGCTCCCCGAGCCGGCCCGGGAGACGGTCCGCGACGTCCTGGACATCGCGGTGGGCTCCCCGTGGGGGTTGGCCCCAGTGGAACGCCGGCGATCCGGAGGGCGAGGACGTCCGCGCCGCGTCCGTGGGCCAGCTCTCGGTCGTCTATGTGGTGAACCGGCTGACTCGGCGGCTGTCCGTCCTGGGCATCGTCTGGCTCGGCTGAGCGCTGACGGGGTGCGGCCGATGTGGCGCCCGGGCGGTGGGATCCGCTGCACCGATCTCGGCTCCCGTTTCGGGCGGATCTTGCGGAGGGATGCCGCACTGGCCTGATGGCGAAGTGCTTTTCCAAGGTCGTTATTGCCCTCATCGGCGCCGCGATTTCCGGTGCCGCCCGAGCCGTGACGACCTGGCCACCCTCCAGGACCGGCACGTGCCCCTCGGCCCAGACCAGGCCGTGGTGCGCCTGGGCGTCCGCCGTTGCGACTTCGATCAGATGGTGCGGCTCGGCTGGCTGGCCCCGGTCGGTTCCGTGGCCCTTCGTGGACTGGCGGGCACGGGCGGGCCTTTCCGTCAGGCTGTGGGTACGGCCCATTCGGCGGGCTCGGCGAGGAGCTTGGTCGTGTAAAGGATCTTGGTGGGGTGCTGGGCGGAGGGGACCGCGTAGACGGTCTTCCCTCGGACGCAGTCGCCTTCCTTCACCGTGGCCTCGATGGGGTACTCGGGTTTGGGGAAGTCGCCGAACGTAGTGCCGCTGGGCTCGATGCGGACGCCGTCGGGGTAGGAGAGGATCCAGGGGAACCGGCTGGTGTGGATGGTGCCCTTGGTGCTGCACACCTTCAGCTCCAAGGCGGCCCAGACGTAGCCGTCGGTGCCATTCTCCGTGTCGGCGCTCTGCTGCGCTTTGACGCCCTGCTGGTAGCCGATGACCGTGGCGGTGGCGACGGAGCCGTCTTCCGCGGCGTTGGTGGTCAGGGACTGGCCGAACGTCAGCGGGGCAGTCCGGCTGGGGCTGGGGGAGGCGCTGGGCGGCGCCGAGGATGGGGCGGCGACGGCCGGGCTGGCCTCGGGCTTGCCGTCGGGGCTGCTGCAGGCGGTGAGCGGCAGCACAGCGAGGCTGGTGGCGAGGACGGCGGTGGTGCGGACGCGCATGGACCCCCCAAGGTCACGGTGTGGCTGAGGGGGCATCATGCGACGGTCGGTGCTGGCGACGGGCCGGTATTGGCCGTTCCGTGACCTACGTGGCGGTCAGGGTGCCAGCGCGGCAGACGACGAGTTCGTCCTTGGGGCCGGCCAGCCCGACACCCTGTCCGGGTGTCCGGCTCGGGGCGGCCGCCCGAAAGGACGGCGCTAAGGGCCCTCACAGCTGGCCGAACTTCTCCAAGATGTTCTGCACCAGGTAGAAGGCACCGACGAACGTGCCCGCGCCCCAGCCGATCGCGATGAGGGAGTCTGCTCCGTAGTGACGGGCGATGGACAAGGCGATCACTGCAGCGAGGGCAGCGCAGACGAAGCAGAACAGAAGCGCCATGACCTTCGTGCCGGTGGGGGGTCCCTCGGACGGGGTGCTGTTCGGTGCTCCCGGAGCCGGGGGGTTGGGCGGGGTCCTTGGGGTGTGGGTGGTCACGCGGCACCTGCCTGCTGCTTGTCGTGGTTGGCCTGGTGTGGAGCGGGGCGGGGATCCAGATCCGCCGCTCGCGGGCGGCCTGGTTCTGCATGCTTCGGGCGCGGACCGGTCCTCGGGCTGCCCCAAGCCCCACCCCTTGCCGAGACCCGTGGTTTGCGGTTCTGGGCCTGAACAGCGTTCATGGCTGACCTGTGCCGGGCTGGCGTGATGTCGTGCCTCGGCCGATCCATGTGTCGTAGACCGGCTGAGCACGTTTGGCGAGGTCGGCGTCCGGGTCGTCGCGTACGGCTCCACCGTCCAGGCCGCGCCACGTGTCGGTCTGGAGCTCGTCGAGGTGGGCTTCGGCTTCGTCGATCTGGCGCTGGAAGTCGGCTTCCTCCTCGTCGCGTAGCTGCTGCTGGTACCAGTCGAGTTCCGGCTCGGCGAGCCAGGGCCGGGCAGCCTCGTCGCGCTGGCGCCGTTCCTCGGCGAGCTCGGCGTACGCGCACGGGTAGAAGATGTACGGCTGCGGACCGGCGAGTATCCGCCGGTGTCCGGCCAGGAGTGTGTCTGTGGCCTCCTCACTGGCGTGGCAGGCGGTGGCGAACGCAGTCAGTTGCGCCGTGGTGGGCATCTGCCGGCCGGTGAGGATGCGGTGGATGGTGCTGCGGGAGAGGCCGGGCCCCGCCTGTTCGGTGAGGGCGCGCAGACTGGGATATGGGGCGGCTGCGCGTAGGCGGTTCATGGCGCGGACGAGTCCGGCTTGGGTGGTGAACCGGCCGAGGACGGGCGGCGCGCAGCGGACGGCCGGCCCGTTGACGGCGCGACGGGCCGCGTCCCACAGCCGCTCGGCATTCTTCAGGTCCTTCTCGTCGCCGCCGGCGCCGTAGGTGAAGGCCAGGGCGGTGCGCAGGGTGGGGAGGCGGCCGTCGAGGGCCTGGCGCAGGGTGCAGGCCGAGACCGCGTACTGGTTGCCGCCCGCGGAGGCCCGGTCAGCGAGGTACTGGAATGTGGCGCGCTTCCCCTCGGCTCTCGCCGCCACCGCCGCGGCCGCCTTCTTCCCGCGCAGCCATCCGCGCAGGGTGGCGAGTTCGACCGGCTCGGCGACCAGACGGGCACGGGGGGCGCGGTCAGGCGTGCGGTTCACTGGCGGCCGCCGAAGAGTTCGGCGAGCGCGGAGAGCAGGCGTGGGGCGCGGCCAGGCAGGAGAAGGAGCATGGTGGCCGCGGCGAGGAAGGCCAGGACGGTAGGGACGGGGCGTTCGAGGGCGGTGAGGACGGTCACCGCGGTGATCGCGGCGATGACGATGGCGGCCTCGGCCGCGCCGAGGCGCGCGGAGGCGATCGGCTCCAGGGCGCTGGCGGGCGCGCCCGGCGCGGGGGCGGGCGGACGGACAGGCGGGGAAGTGGACATACGGGTCCCTCCGTGCGGGAGTTGGGTTGCTCGGACGGCGCCGGGGCGGGCCCGGCGCATGCGCTGATCGTGGCAGTTCGAGGGCCGCGGACGCGAGCCGCTAACCGTTCCCGCTGCGACCGACGTGGATTCTTAGTTGTTCACGTTTATGCAGGCCAGATGGCACAAACGAGAAGGTTCCGTCCCGCCCCGGGGAGCGGTCCGTGGCCACTCCGCCACCGTCCGGGGCTCGCGATCGGGTCACCGCGGGGGCCTGCGTGCGGTGTTCGCCACGACTGCAGTGGCCTGGTCCCCATCTCCTGGTGCGAGGAGCACGGCGCCGCCGTGGGGCTGGTGTTGGAGTGGCACCGGCGTGAGTGCGCTGATCCGCACGAGCGCACTGTCACAGGCCCGCCTCTAACGGGTTCCGTGGACAGGGGCGGTTGCCACCACCTGGGAGGATGTCGGTCCAGGAGTGCGTCAAGGGGGAGGGCAGAGATGAGCGGGCGCGAAGCCGCAGGAGGCGAGTCGGCCGGATCGCGGCAGCCGAAGAGATGGGAGCCGGTTGCGGTGCCCGCCCCGGAACCTGACTGGCGGCCTGCGCCCGAGTACCAAGGGGGAAACCCGAATCCCGCGTTGCAGTACGGGATATGGGACTCGATGGCCCTCTCCCACCGGCCGATCGGTGTACTTCCACCGCCCATGCAGGCGTACGCCGACAGGCTGGTGCTGAACGTGGAGCAGAGCTGGGAAGACCTGGGGGAAGTGGATGTCGCCATGTTCCGGCTGGGCGGGCGCTTTTTCGTTCTGAGCCAGTTCACCGACGTGGAGGACACGGGTGTCACCGTGTGGCTCGACCGCCGGCACACCGACGACGAGGCCTCCCTCGCGGCGCTCGTCGAGGCCCTGGGCATCCCTGGCGGCTGCGTCCGCGACATCACCTGGTCCCCACACCCGGTAGTCCAGCGCGAACTGGACTCGCCCACCCCACCCGAAGAAAATTCATCACGCTGGACACGTTTCCTCCGGAAGCGCAGTTAGAGCCCGAGGCGCGGCGCACGTTCTGGGGCACGGGGACCGCCGGCGATCCTCTGTGATCGTCATCTCCGAGTGCGATCTCTCGGCTGGGCCCGCACCGCCAGGCCGCGGCCAGCCTTGCCCGTGTACCGGTGAGCACGGTGACGCGTTGGCTGTGGCAGGCCCGGGATGAACCCCCGCCCCGGACCGCTCCCGCCCGCGCGGGATGGTTGTTGAAGGCCCCCGCCTGGGACGAGACGACGTGGGCCCGTATGGACGCCCTGCTGGCAGCCGAACACGATCTGACCCGCGGCCGGAAGCCAGGTCCCCGCCCTGCCGCCGACCTGTCCACACCCCTGTACCGGGCCCGCCGTTGCCCCTGCGAGGGCGACCACCCCTTCCGAGCCGGCCCCGACTGTGCCGCAGCGGGCGCGGACACGCTGATCCCCGAAGCAGACGTGGTGGTCACCGAAGCCCTGAAACAGACCGCCTCCGCCCTGCGGCACGTCGTGGCCGCCGGCGGCGTGATGAACATCGACGGAGCCCCGGGGGCCGGCAAGACCGTCGCCCTGCAGTACGCCCTCTCCCTCCTGCCGCCCGGCCCGAACGTGTGCCGGGTCCCGATACCCGTGGGCGCCACAATCTCCCAGCTGCGCCACGCGATCGCCGAAGCGCTCGCCCTCGAGGTGCGCTCCGCCAATCGGTTCAACGCCACCGATCAGGCTCTGGCGATCGCGTTGCGCAGCCCGCACGTGCTGGTGTGCGACGACGTTCAGCGCCTGTCGCCGCCCGCCCTGGAATACCTGTGCCGCCTCGCAGCCGACCCTGGCGCATCCACCACCCTCGTCCTGGCCGGAACGGGAAGCACCCGAGCCCTCCAGCGGATACCGGAGCTCGCCTCCCGCATCCTGACCCGTCGGCACATCCCGCCGCTCACCCCCGCCCAGGCCCAGGCCGTTCTCCCCGTCTTCCACCCGCTCTGGCGCAAGGTGCCGCCACAGAACATCGCCCGGGCCGACGAACGCTGCGCTCGAGGCAACTTCCGGACCTTCGCGCAGATCACCGCCCACGTCATCGATGCAGTCCTGACCGACCCCCTCGCGCACTCCGGCAGCGCGTTGGTCGAGACGGCATGCCGCCGGCTCGGAGGTATCTGAGTGACCCGTTGCAACACCGGGTCGCTCTGCACCCGTGGGGACCTGCCGGTACCCCGTTTTGGGCCTGGCCCCGCTGGGTGTCAGAGACCAGCTGTCAGGCCAGCGTGTTCAGGCAAGGGGCCGGTGAGAAGAAGAGCGGCCGTCAAAGGGTGGCGTCTGGAGCCATCGAGACTGCCACGGGCACCCACCGAACTGCGCTCCATGTACCGGCCCGCCCCACCCACGACAAGCACCGCCCGCCCGCCTGTAACCGACCCTCCGGCGGCTCCGTCGGAGCCCGGCACCCACCCGAGGCGGGACAGGCCGCCGCGAGTGAACCGCGACGTACTCCGGTGGGCCTCCAGCCGCTGGGGCACGACCGTCTGAACTCTCACGGGTCGCTTGCCACGCGTCATGCTTCCGCTGAGTCTGGCACGAGGGCGGGCGTCCCGGGCGAGGCCTCGATGTGAGGGGTGTACTGCGGTGGGGTTGATGGATCCGATCAACGCCTTGGGCGAGGTCGGTGTGGACGTGCTGGCGTGCGGGCCGACCGTTTCGCGGCGTTGCCCGCCCCGCGGCAGCCTGGCAACAGGAGGCCGGCCACCGGTGAGCGTGGTCGTGGACCGGCACGACGACAAGCGCTTCACCCACGCCGCCCTGGCCGCCCACCACCCGCCGAACGGGCGCTTCGTCGTCCACCCCACCGTCGCCCCGCGCAGCCGCTTCCTGTGGCAGGACATCCTCCACACCCTCGGCCGGGAGACCCGCGCCCGCAGCGCCGGCTCGCAGCCCATGGACAAACAGCACCGCACCGTCCACACCGCCCTGACCCGTCGACCCCGATGCCGCATCACCGTGCTGCGCGCCCACCGGCTCGGTGAGGGCCTGTGGGCGGACCTGATCCACCTGCACCTCACGACCGACGCCGAGCTGATCCTCGTGCACCACGGCGAACCCGGCGAAAGCCTGGCCCACCTGCTGCGCCACTGCGACCACCGCACCATCACCGGGTACACCGAGATGCTTCGCCTGCACCCGCCCAGGCCCGCCCCACCGGAGCCCGGCCTGCCCGACGCCGACCGCTGAGGGCCCCCGACTGCCTCGTGCGCCGAAAGGGGTCCCGGCCCACGGGGCACTTGGGGGCGTCGGCCCGCACCGTCAACGGGAAGACAGCCCGCTCCGCCCGCCAACCGAACCACTCACCGGCCATGCGCAATGAAACAACAGGACGTTGTTTCATTGCGCATGGGGGTAGGGTGGTGTCATGCCGGATGACACCGAGACCACCGCCCGCCGCCGGCCCCTCGCCGGCCAGCCATCGGCCGAGGACGCTTCCGCGTCGCTTCCGCCCACCGCTTGTGCGCTGACGGAGGGCCTGCAGCAGGATGTCGCCTTCCTGAACCGACTGCTGGCCAGCACAACCGGGAGTGGCGAAACCGGCCACCCCAAGGCCTCGGACGAGGATGTTGCCGCCGCTCTGAGCTTGTTCGAGGACATGCGTGCCGCGCTCGACCGGCTGGAGGTGCAGGTCGTCATCGAAGCCCGGCGTCGGGGGATGGAGTGGCGGGAGGTCGCCGGCCATCAGGGGATGAAGTCGTCCCAGGCCGCATCCCAGCGCTACCAGCGCCTGGTGACCCGCCTCGAAGAGATCCGCCAGGGCATCCGGTAAGACCAGGCAGGAGACACCCCTTTCCCATGAGCAGCCAGCCTTCCGACCCCCTCGCCGCGGTCGACGCGCTCCTCGCCGCCGTCGAGGCCGGCCACCTCCTCCCCGCCCCTGCGGAACGGATCCGTCTGCGGGAAGCGGCCGGCCTCACCCAGGCCGCCGTGGCCCAGGCCCTCGGCGTACGCATCCCCAGCATCCAGGCCTGGGAAGAAGGACGCGCCGAGCCGAAACCCGAACGCCTCCAGGCCTACCGTCGCCTCCTCGAGGGCCTGGCCCAGCGCTACCCCGCCCCCGCCCAGCACTCCACGGCGCCGGCAGGCACCCCCCGCCCCCCGGTCGCGGCCACAGGCCCCCTCCCGGCACCCGAGAAGCACATCCCGAATACCCCAGAGCCCGCCACCCCGTCTCCCGCACCGGCTGCTCCGTCAGTCCCGCCCAACAGCCCGACCGTTGCCGAGCCCGCGGTCCGTCCGGCGGCGACATTGCGGCGCCCCGCCGCGAAGAAGCCCGCCAAGCCCGCCACCACTGCGGCTGATCCCCGGTTCCCGCACGGCCCGCTCGCCGTCCTCGACGGCGACGGCAACGCCTACGCGGTGGACGGCATCGTGCTGGACTGCCCGGCCACCTCGGTGGTCGAGCTGGTGGAGTGGGCGCTGAAGGATTCCGGTCTGGGGGCCGCACGCCTGAACCGCAGCGGCAAGGACTCCGACCCCCTCATCGTGCTCACCGCCTCCGCCGCCGTGAAGCTGGGCCTCCCGGAACGCCTGGAGGGCCGCGAGGAGCGGCGCTCACTGCGCCTGGCGGAGGACCACCCGGTCGTGAAGCAGGTCGCCAAGGCCAAGTGGCAGCTCACCCAGCGCGGTTTTGGCCCGTGGGCACGCGTCTACCGCAAAGCGCAGGGGAGTGCGCGGCAGTGCGTGCAGCTCGCGGTCCTGTCCTGGGACGCCCTCGACACCCGCTCCTGGCCCGGTGTCGCCGACATGCACCCCGCCGACATCGCCCGCGTCCTCGGCGTCTACGCCCGGCGGGTCATCACCCCGCGCGGCTCCACCGCCGTCTCCGGCCTGGAGCTGATGACCGCGCTGCGCCCGCCCACCCGGGCCGTGCAGGAGAACGGCACCTGGGTCTCGGGCCACAACCCCGGCAGCCTCGGGACCGAGCCGCTGGACCCGGCGCCGCCGGAGGCGATCGCCGAACACCCCGTTGTCGTGAACTCCGGCTGGACGGGCGGCTTCCTGAACGAGGAGGCCTACCAGTGGGTCCGCGACCCCGCTCTCCTCTCCGACGAGGAGTGCCTGCTGCCGTACGCGGTCGGCCTGGACCTGAACACTGCGTTCCTCGCGGCCGCCGCCCGGCTGACGGTGGGCCTGTCGGCCCCGGACCACTTCCACCGGCCGGTGTTCAACAAGAAGATCCCCGGCTCCTGGCTCGCCGACCTCTCCCACATCGACCTCGACCCGCGCCTGCCCTCCCCCTTCACCCCCGACGGCACCCGACCGACCGGCCCTGCGTGGTACCAGACCCACACCCTCGCCTACGCCCAGGAACTCGGCCACGACGTTCACCCGATCGAGGCCTACCTGCGCCGGGAGACCGGCGCCTACCTCGACCCGTGGCACGACCGGCTCAAGACCGCGTACGTCGACACCCTCGCTGACCTCGGCGTCACCGCCGATCTCACTGACGCCGAGTTCCTGGCGGCGATGGAGCACCACAAGCAGGCCGACCCCGCGATGGCCGCCGTCCTCGCCGCGATCAAGGCCACGGTCAAGGGCGGGATCGGCAAGCTCCGTGAACGCCCCCAGGGCCGCACCTACCGCGACGGCGACCCGTGGCCCGCGATGCAGCGCCCGACCTGGCGCCCCGACATCCGCGCCGCCGTCATCTCCAAGGCGCGGGTCAACATGCACCGCAAGCTCGCCAACATGGTGAAGCTGACCGGCCTGTTCCCCCTCGCGGTCCTCTCCGACTGCGTCGTCTATCCCAGCCCGGGAGCCTCCCCGCTGGACTTCCTCCCGTACGCGGCGTCGGGCAAGCCGCTGATGGGCGGCTTCCGCCTCGGCCCCACCCCCGGCCTCGCCAAACTCGAAGGCGTGCAGGACATGCCCTGGGCGGTGGACCTGATGGAGAAGGGCCTCAACCCCGCCCGCCACATCAAGGGCGGCGACGCCGTCCTCGACGACGGCGAGTAGACGACCGTGGCCTCCGGCGACGACGCGCCGGAGCCACGCCGGACCAGCCGCTCACCCCGCACTACCCGGACCCGTTGCCTGAGGAGCTGAACCGCTGTGGGAGAGATCGAGGACGCCATCGTCCGCGCCGACCAGGAGGCGTTCACCAAGGCCCCGCCCAAGACTCTGAAGGGCCGGATCAACTTCCTGCTGAAGAAGCTCAAGACGACCAGCGCGGTCGCCGCCGAGCTCGGCGTCAGCCAGCGCTCGGTCGAGCGCTACCGCAAGGGCGACCGCAAGACCCCGCCCAAGCCCGTCGCCGACCGCATCGAGGCGGCCGTACGCGCCCGCTGGCAGCCCGTCGTCCGCGGCCGCCGCCGCAAGGAGGCCGCCACCAATACCGGCATCACCGTCGAGACCCGCGCCCGCTTCGGCTACACCGCCCCCGTCGGCACCACCGACGACGGCCGCGTCCGCCGCCTCACCATCCACCTCCCGCCCGCCTACGCCCAACGCCTGTTCGACGCCCGCACCCAGGGCGCCGACGACCGCGACCTGCGCGCGATCGTCGCCGAGGGACTGCAGGAGATCTACTTCAAGGACGGCGGAACCCGGGCCGACCAGCTCCGGGTCGAGTTCACCGACATCGACTACTTCGACGTCTCCTTCTGAACCGGAAGCACAGGTAAGACGTACGCCCGGCGACGGGCAGAGAGCCGATGGGCTGAACACCCTCTTCCGCCTGTCCTGCGGCTGAGCAGCCCCTTCTGCAGGCACCCGACAGCCCCCTGTCGTCGGCAGTCGCACCACGGACGACGGTGCGTCGATCCGCCGGCGCCGTCAGTGCCCCGACTGCTCCCGTCGTTTCAGGACGGTGGAGACGGCCTCGCTGATGGTGATCAAGCGCAGCGGGGTGACCGAACCCTTCAGTCGTACCAAGGTCATCTCGGGCGTGCGCAAGGCGTGCCAGGGGCGGCCGGTCACCGAGGACGCCCTCGCCAAGCTCGGCCAGCGGGTCGAGGAGGCGGTGCGCGCCACCGGAAGCGCCGAGCTGACCACCCACGACGTGGGTCTGGCCATACTCGGCCCGTTGCAGGAGCTCGACCTGGTCGCGTACCTGCGGTTCGCGTCCGTCTACAAAGCGTTCGACACCCTCGAAGACTTCGAGACCGCCATCGCGGAACTGCGGCCTCAGCTGTGCGTCCGGGCAACTGGCACCGGGCCTGTGAAGGCACGGCGTCTGCGGGGGTGGTCTCGTCGGCCCCTCTCGAAGTGTTCTCCGTGGCCGCATAACGGTAGTGGCTTTCGAACATGAAATTGGGACGCAACCGGGATTCCAGATTCCCGCCGCTGCCGACTCCAACCAGCTCACCCCGCCAGACATAGGGAGACCAGCTTGATCGCGCCCTCCCGCCAGACGTACCTCCCAGAAGGAAGTATCCAGCGAAAGGAACCCAGACATGTCTCCTATTGCCAGTCACCCCAGCATCAGCCGCCGGCGCCGCGTACCGATCCGCTTGTACTGCTGCTCCTGGTTCTCCTAGTCCTCGTGATCCTGGCCGGTACCGGCTACCTGTGCCTTGTCCACCCTCTGCTGATCGCGCCGATCGGTGCCGTGGGCGCGGTGGCAGCCATCCTGGTGGCGGTGTTCACCGTGGTTTTCACCAGCCGCCGGTGCTGACGTGCCCTGCTCAGGTCCGAGCCACGCTCGACCTGGTCCCGCCAGAGGCACTCCCTGGCCCTTCGACTCCCCATGAGTCGAACAGTTCTAACTCCCAGTGGGGTGGGCTGCTCGCTGTGCTCGGCGGCGTGCCCCGGTGGCGTTCATGCGCCATCTGGCGAATTCGACACTGGTGCCGAACTTGCTTGCCACGACTTCGTCAGGCGTGTGGCGGTAGGCGAGGCGTACTGCTGTCTCCGAGGGGATCAGCAGCTCTCCTGACAGTTCTGCCGCTTCGTCTTCCTGATCGCGGTCGCTCTCCCTGCACGGCTCTCCCACGCTGCTGCGCAGCAGCGTTGTGAAGGCGTGGTCGAGGAGGACGTGGGACATCTCGTGGGCCAGCGTGGAAGTACGCCGCGGTGCTTCATGGCCCGAGTTCTCCACGATGATTCGCCCGTTGCCGTGAGGCAGGACGGCGGCTGAGAAGACGTCGGGCCGGACCGTAGTGAAGTGGTGGAGTGCGTCGGCGAGCGTGGGAGAGTCCTCGGCGAGTTCTTGCAGGGACAGGACCCGGATGCCGTAGAGGTCAGCCAATGCGTAGGGGTCCAGTGCTTGGTAGGCGGTGAGGCCGAGTTCGCCGCGGACCTCGAGTGCGAGACGTTTGGCGTCCGCTTTGAAGCCTCGTCGCATTCAGGCCTCCCGGTCTTGAGGCAGTGCCTTTACGCGACGGACCGTCGCCTGGATCACTGCTTCCAGGTACGCCACATCCTCCGGGGCGAGGTCTTTTCGTGCTCGCAGCAGAGGGCCGATCTGGGTCATCAGCTCAGGCTGCTCGGGTTCGTCCCGCTCGATGCCAGCCGCGATGAACCGTTCGGCCGGGACTCCGAGCCAGCGGACGAGGGTGAGAAAAGCGTCGACATCGGGGCGCAGGCCGTTCGCCAGGCGGGATAGCAAGGACGGGCTCACCTCGATCTCCTTGGCCAGCTGCCGCCATGAGAGATTCCGCGCGGCCCGCTGCGCGTCGAGGGCCCCGTACAGGACCTCGACGTCGATCTGTTCCTTCGCCATGGCTCCTCCAGTGCGTTTCACTTTCGATGCAAGTGATTGACTATCACAACACTGGTGATCTACTCTCGCCACAAGTGTCTCACATTCGAGACATTCTCGGGAGCGGGCGAGGCACTGCCCGAGAAGACGCCAAGCGCCAGCGCCGGCTGCGGGAACCCGTCGGAACGCCGCCGGCAGGAACAGAAGGAACAGCAACATGGCTATCCAGATCACCGCGGTGCGCCTGACGGCCGGCGGCACCACGCACGAGCACATCACCCACCTGTGGTGGACCAACCAGACCTCCGGCGACACCGGCAACAGCACTCGGGCGCAGATCGTCGACTGGATCGAGAACAAGTCCGGCAAGGCATACACCAGCGACGCGGCAGGACACCGCACGGAGGTCGTCGTCGTCACGCCCGCCCGGGGCGAGAAGTACCTGCGCACCCGCGCCGACGGCGTGTGGACCAACAACCTCCTCGCCCTTCCCCGGCGCTGACCCGCCACCGTCCAACCGGCCGTCGAACGCGCCGCCCACACGGCGGCGCGCCAGACACCCCGGCGACCACCGGTCCGAACACGCACTCCCCACTCCAGGAGGACCCCATGTCTACCGGACCTCTCGCTCGTGACCCGGACCTGTCCCGCCTCCTCGACGACGGCTACGACGTCGTCGTCCGCGCCGGCCATATCGTCGTCCAACGCATTCCGTACGTCACCGAGAACCGCGCCGTCGAGTACGGATTCCTCACCTACCCCGTCACCGTCACCGGAGACCGCATCGTCTCCGACACCGACCACCGCATCTGGTTCGGCGGCTCCACCCCGTGCACCGAGCACGGCAGCCCCCTTACCCTCGCCAACCCCGAGCACCGGGTGATCGCCGAGGACCTGCAGGCGAACTTCATGCTCTCCAGCAAGCCCGGCCCGGACGGCTACCCCGACCAGTACATGAAGATCACGGCCTACGTGCGAATCCTCGTCGACCAGGCACGCGCACTCGATCCTTCGGTTACCCCCACCCCAGGCGCGGCATGGCAAGAGGTCGAGGATGAGAGCCCCTTCGCCTACCGGGACACCGCCACATCCCGCGCCGGCATCACGGCCATCAACTCTCGGTTCCGCGGCCACCGCATTGTGATCGTCGGCCTCGGAGGCAGCGGAAGCTACATCCTCGACCAGGTCGCCAAGACCGAAGTCGACTCGATCCTCCTGATCGACGGCGACACCTTCGACAACCACAACGCCTTCCGCGCACCGGGCGCCCCCACCCTCGACACCCTGCGTCAACGACCGCCCAAGGCTGCCTACCTCGCCTCGGTCTACACGAACATGCACCGACACGTGACCGCCAGCACGGAGTATCTCGACGAAGACAACCTCGGCCTCCTTGAAGGAGCGACGTTCGCATTCCTCGCCTCCGATGACGCGGCGAGCAAGCCAGCGATCATGGGATGGCTCGAAGCCCACGACGTGCCGTTCATCGACGTCGGTATGGGCATCGAAGAGATCGACGGCCGCCTCAGCGGACTCCTGCGCGTCACCACCAGCCTTCCGGGCCGCCGTGACACAGCCCGCCACCGCATCCCCCAGGCGGCGCCCGAACGCGACGCATACGCCAGCAACATCCAGACCGCAGACCTCAACGCGCTCAACGCCACCCTGGCCGTCATCCGCTGGAAACGCTCCCTCGGCATCTACGCCGACGCCACCGACGAAAGCCACACCACGTACTCACTGATCACCAACGAAATCGCCAACGAGGACCTCCTGTGACGCCGCCGCAAGACACCTTGCGCCCGGTCTTCACCGACACCTTTCCCCCGCGAATGGACCCCGGGGTCCTGTACGTCTCGATCCTCTACCGGACCTGCGGCCACCTCTGCTGCTGCGGATGCGGTCATGAGGTTGTCACACCACTGTCCCCAGCTCAGTGGGCCTTCACCTACGACGGCGAAAGCGTGTCCCTTTCCCCCTCGATCGGAAACTGGGCACTCCCGTGTCGAGCGCACTACTGGATCCGGAACGGTCGCGTCCACTGGAGCCGTCGGTACTCGGCCGAGGAGATCGGTCAGAACAGGTGTCACGTCCAGCAGGGGATGATGTGATCCTCACGGATCGCATGCCTTTGACCTGTGATGCTGCAAATAGAGCTGGACGATTCTCAGAGGCAGATGACCTGCATTTTCTCCGCTCGACATCCGGTTGACCTGGTACGCAGCAAGTAGTTCCGGACTCTGACTCAAGTACATGTGGACGTGTTAATCGCGGAGTCGTGAGGGGCGGCCGCGATCAACATCCGCTGTGCGCACTAGCAATGGGGCGTGATCTGCGGGAAGGTGTCTGAAGCTGCAGTGGGAGCTGACGGCTGGCCACGACGAGGTGCGGACGCTGGGCGGCCTGGTGGCCGGCTGCGGAGGAGAGCGCTAAAGGGCATGGCGACGCCTGACGACGTACGCCGCGCAGGCCACGGTGCACGACTGCGCCCTCACCGGCGGGGCCGCTCGTGCACGCCGTCGAGCGGTCTATGGTCGGCCCTGTTGCATCGTGCGCTTCGCACGAACCGTTTGGCGTGTGCGGCCCGCCTCGGCAACGAGTGAAGGCTGAGGCGGGCGTGCCGGTGCATCCGAGCGCCGGTCAGAACAGGTACCCGTCCTCCTCGCTGGGGCTGGGATCCGTGGCTGATCCAGAGCAGCGGGGCCTCACGGCCGAGGCGACCGCTGCGTCGAAGGCCTCGCGGAGCTCGGGCAGGGAGCGGTCGCGCAGCGCGACAGTTTCTGTCCAGCCGCCCTGTGGCATGTCGAGGCGGGAAACGCCCTGGGGGAGGTCGAGCGCGAGCCAGTGGTTCAAGACATGCTGCTCCGCCCGGACGGCTTGGTAGCCGGACAACGGTGTAACGAGCACCTGGCGCCAGCCGTTGAGCTCGTGAGTTCGGATCCGTCCGCTGCCGTCATTGCAGATGCCGATCTTTGCGGCCCCCAGCGCGGTGTGCACCAGCAGGTACAGAAAGGCAGGCAATGCCTGCTTGAAGCCGTACTGAACGCAGTGGATGCAAGAAGCCCTGCGGCGCTGGATGACCTTGTCGAGCACGGCATCCACCTGCTTCCCGCAGTCGATGTGCTCTGCCCTCCAGACAGCTTTAACGTTTCCGGGGAAGGCGGTGAGCGGTCTTAACCCCGCCTCCTTCATGGTCTCAACGGCCACCTCGGGGTCCGTGGCGCGCTGAGCACAGAACCGGCAGGGGGACTTCGTCTTGCGGGCGTTGCACAGAGTCGGGTCGACGATCTTCTTGCACGTAGTGCAGCGGCTCCGCCACTTCTCGTTCGAGCCCGGATAGGGCACGAGGGCCTCGAGCCCGAGAGTGAGGAGTTCCGCGCGCGCGTCGGCGTCAGGTATCTGCCGGGTTCCGGAGCAGTAGTAGCAGGCTCCGTTGCCGGAGTAGACGACGCTGCAGTACCAGACGTCGATCTCGCGTAAGCAGGTAAGACACAGGCCGCGCCAAGCCCCCTGAGTGCCGGGGAACGTCTCCAGCGGTTTGACATTCGCCTCGCGGATCTTGTCCTCCGCAACTTCGGCCGGCACAGCACGCTTGCGGGCCGCTGCAGCGGAGCTCTTGCGTTGCCCACAGGTGAAGCAGGGGCCTTGCCCCTTGGTGATGACGCTGGTGTAGCTGGACTTTGTGGGCTGCATGCACGTCTTGCAGATGGCTGGCCAGGGCTTGTCCGCGCCGGGGTAGGGGGCCTTGAGGATCAGCCCGCGTGCAGACATTGCCGCCGCGCGTGCGATGGGGTCGATCTTCGCCACGTTGCCTCTCTTGAGCCGAACGAAACTACGTCCCACACCGGGTGGGCAGGAGGGCATCGTAGAGAGCCCCACTGACACCGAACGCGCTGCTTCCGACGGAGTCGAGGCTTCCGTTCCTGAAGGTGAAGAAGGGCGGGTGAGCGACAAATCTGTCGACGGTTTGCTGCCTCATGGTTCGGGCTCCGTCGTGATCAACCGCCTGCCCACAGGGAGGTTGGGGGCGTGATGGCTCTGGAGCGGCGACGGACGTGTGTGGTGGTCTACTGGGGGGAGTAGTGGACCGCTGCGCGGTGGCCGATCCCGAAGGAGATCAAGTCCGTTGCCTGACCTGCCTGCTCCGAGCTCGACGGGTGTCCGTATCGCGGGTGACCGTTACCAATGGTTGATCGCCTGGCAGGGCTGCGTAACAGCAATACGAGACGCGGCCCTTCACTCGGCCGATCCGGTCGTGGCGGTCGGCGTTGAGGTCGACGGTGTGGGCAACCTCGACGATGTCGTCTTGTACCGCAAACAGCCTCCGCACACCTATACACAGGTCAAGTACGCGGCGGACAGCAGCACGCCGGTCAACGAGGAGTATCTGCTCAAGTCCAGCGACCAGGGCGGGCCGTCGATCCTGCGGAAACTGGCGTGGTCTTGGGAACAGCTGACCCAGGACGGGACCCCGGTCGACTTCGCGCTGCTCAGCAACCGGTCGCCTGACGCGGTAGATCCCTTGATCTCCCTTCGCGATTCCCGCACCCAGCTTCTCCTGCCGAAGGCGGCCCGGCAGGGCCCACGCTCCAAGACGGGTCAGGCGCGCATGCGTTGGGCTGAGGGGGCCGGTCTGAGCCAGGACAGGCTGCTGGAGCTGCTGAAGGTGCTGCGTTTCGACCTGGCACGTGACGTGCAGCATCTGCATGAGCACCTGCAGATGATGATGTTCGCCGCGGGGTTGCGGTTCGACGAGGAGTCCATGCACGCCGGAGCGGACTGGGTCGCCCGTCAGGTCGCCGACGGGCAGCGTCGGTTGTCCCTGGCAGACATCCGCGAGGCGATTAGGGCGATGCAGCTCGCTGCGGGGTCATCACGGGCGGTGCTGTCCGTGGCTACCTTGAAGCCCGACCCGATGGCGCAGGACGCCGACTACGCGGTGGACTGGGTGGACCGCTTCGAGAGCGCCTCGCAGTACACCAAGCGTCGTCCGCTCGCCCCGGCGACCTGGGAGCAGCTGCAGGTGGACCTCGAAGCGGCACCGTCCCGGATGGGGCCGGGCTCCACCGCCGTGGCTCTCACCGGCAGTCTCCGCCTGGCCCCTACGTTCATGGTCGGCGCAGCCTTTCGGATGGTGACCGGTGTCGACATTGCCGTGGCCCAGCGGGCCCAACTGTGGTCGTCCGGCGAGGAGTACAGCAGCCCTTTGGTGCCAGCCGTCGACGAGCATCACCTCGATTTCGGCCCCGACCTCGCGGTGGCCGTCGCGGTCGCCACCGATCCGACACGGGATGTGCTGGAATTCCTGCGCGAGCAGCAACTGCCCGTATCCCGGCTGCTGGTGCTGCGTCCCCCCGGCGGGCCAAAGGACAACGCGGTCCCGGACGGGGCAGCGGCCAACGCACTGGCGGTCGGCATCAGGGACTGCGTCCGCCGCGCCTGCCGCCCGCATCCCCAGATCCATCTGTTCCAGGCCGGCCCGAAGGGGCTGGCCCTGCTGCTGGGCCATCGATGGAACCGACTGCGCCCCACCATCGTGTACGAGGACGTCAACGCGGAGCAGGTGTACGAGAAGGCCTTCGTCGTCAACGCGTGAGCAGGATCGGGCGCTGACGTGGGATGAAGCGGGAGCGTGTGGTCCGGCTCTTCCGCAGACCTCGTCAGGGCCCTGCCGTTGCAGAGGGCGGTGCGCCCTGGACGAGGCGCAGGTCATGGTGGACCAGAGTGAGGCGATCGCGGGCCGCCAGCCAGCCCAGTGCGAGGACGACCGGCAGCGGGCCGTGGAAGAACAGCAATCCCTCCACCGCGGTCGTGCCGCCCAGGTGCTGCGCCCACTGCCGCCGTGCGGCCTGCCAGCGCTCCCAGATGTAGGTGGTCACCGCAGCGTTGAGGCTCGGGTCGTCGGGCAGGTAGGCGTCGCCGGCGTCGATGACGAGGTAGGCGCCGCACGGGCCCTGCCCGCCAGCGGGACCCGTATCGGGCAGACGGTAACCGGTGTGGTGTTCCGGCCCATAGGAGACCTGTCCGGTCGCCGCCACGTGGCGGGCGTCGTCGACCATGGAGGCAGCCGACGCCAGCCGCACGATCACCGCGATCCGGTGACGCTGCTGCCCGGGCGCCTCGGGGATCGCCACGAGCGCGGGTTCCTCCGCGCGGTAGACCGGAAGCAGCCGGCCAACCCGGGCGCGCTGCTGCGCGCCGAGCGGGTCGCGCAGTCCGCTGCCCAGCACGACCCCGGGAACCACCGACCGCCCGGCCGCCTGGGACAGATGCATCACGACCAGCGACGTCTGGACGTCGTCGGCCAGGCGCCGCCCGAGAAGAAAGGCGTCCTGGAGGTGCGCGAGGACGTAGAGCGCGATCTCCGGCTCCGTGTTCCCTGACGCCCGCAGTTCCTCGATCTGCGCGTCGACGAGCCGGGCGACGAAGTCGACAACGTCCGAGCGGCCCTGCACCGAGACTTCCCCGGGCCACAGGAGCGCGCTGTCGACGACCAGTGTCGCGCCGTGTGTCCGGCGCGACGCGTTCTTCAGCGCCAGGACGCGGGACGCCTGCGTCCGGTCTGCCGGATACAAACTGACCACTACGCCAAGCCCGCGTGGGCGCTGCAGCACCCACCCCGTCAGAACCAGGAGCAGGGCCGCGACGAAGACCACGAGGAACACCCATGGTTGGCGCGTCCACTGCTCGAGGATGTCCGGCACGACCCCGAGCGCGACGGCCGTACAGGCCGCCATCAGCAGCGTGCCGCCGCCCTCCCGCGAGAACACCAGCCGTCTCAACTGCCCTAGCCACCGCATGTGCTCCACCCTTTCAGCCTAGCTCTCGATCGCGACGATCCTGCGCCAGGAACCGGGTGCACGCCACCCCGGCACCGCGGCAGGCCGCACGACCGACGCCTTGGCCCGTGTACGCCCCACCGAACTGGTGCGTCACCTGCGCGCGTGCGCCGCCTACCGCCCGCAGACCGCCCTGTGACGCTGGACTGGCCCGACGGTGCAGGGGGAATTGTCAGTGCTGCGTTCTACCGTTGTGGTTGAGCAGCCGGAAGTGCCTGTTCGCGACCGCAGGTTTCCCACCGAGGAGCCAGCGGCTGCTGTGTGCACCCGGGCCGCATGACACGCCTGAGGAGGCACAGCACATAGTGAACGGTGAGCCGTCCAACACGTTCCTGTTCCTGATGGCCCCCAACGAGGTTGTCGGTCCTCTCCCGGCTGGCCTGGCGCTGTCAGCGGTGTGAGCCAGGCCCAGCGCTGTCAATGCAGTCACAACTCTTGGATCGGAGGGCCCCGATGGCTCACCTGAAGCAGCAGTTCAAGGAGGCGCTGAGCTCCATCGAGCCCGGCGACGACAAGACCAACGCGCCCGAGGCCCATCGCCTCGTCCGTGATGCCCTCGAGGCCGACTCGAAGCTCGCCGAGTACGGTGTCAGCCCGGTGTTGATCGGCTCCTACAAGCGCAACGTGTCCATCCGCAGGATCAAGGACGTCGACGTGTTCGTGCGCCTCGCCGAGGTTCCCGGGGACGTCACGTCGAAGGACATCCTCGACAGATTCTTCAAGGTCCTGCACGCGGAGTTCGGCACCGACGCCGACGGGCACCGGCGTACCAAGCGCCAGGACCGGAGCCTGCAGGTCTCCTTCCCGGAGTACGACCTTTACGTCGACGCGGTGCCTGCCCGTCCCTACGGTGACGGGACGTGGGAGATCCCGCAGAAGGGCGACGGGAACGAGTGGGTGCGCACTAACCCCGACGGGCTGACGACACTATCGAGCACGATGAACGCGAACCACGACGAGTACTACGTGCCGACCGTCAAGCTGCTGCGTCAGACCCGTCGTGCCCTGCTCGGCATGAAGAAGCCCGGCGGCTTCTTCATCGAGATGGCCGCCTATCAGGCGTTTGCCTCGGGCGCGGTCTCGGGCGACGACCAGGCAGAGTACTACGTCTCCGCACTCCGGGAAGTCAGCATGATCGTGGAGAACTTCGTGGCCTCCAACATCGCGGTGGCCGATCCGACGCTGCCCGGACACACCATTCGCATCCGTGCGACCGCCGACGAGCTGGATGCCGCGCGTACGCAGTTCGCCGGTGCCGCGGCGGCGGCGGAGGCTGCGCTCGACGAGGAGGACGCGGGCAAGGCCGCGCTGGCATTCCGGAAACTGCTGGGAAGGAACGGCGATGGAGACACGGTCTTCCCGATGCCGCCCGGCTTCAACGAGGACGGCAGCAAGAAGGCGTCCGCGATCTCGCCCGGCGCCCGTGTCGTGCCGGCCGGCACGAGGACCTTCGGGTGACCTCTGACGACGTCCTCGAGTATGTCGCCTACTGTCGGCAGCACTTCGAGGAAGGCCTGATCCGGGCCGGGTTCAGCGAGGGAGAAGCAGGGTGGGAAGGGCCGGTCCCGCACGCGGCGGGCCCGACCCGCGTCGTGATCGGCCTGTCGGCCCGCTTTCCCTTCCGGCCGCCGACGGTGACGCCGGTTGATCACGACGCGGTGCCCTGGTCCTGGCACCGCGATCAGGACGGCGGTCTTTGCCTGGTCGCCGAGGACGATCACGACGGGTTGTGGTGGACGGAGGCGCAGGCGTTCCTCGAACACGTCACCGCATGGTTCGAGCGTGCGGACACCGGCTGGACGGACGACCGGCCCGACCTCGACCTCGAACGGTACTTCCAGCCGTCCATGGACCAGCGCCTCTACCTCTATGACGATCTCGCCCAGTACCTCGACCACCCGGTCCGCTTCAGCCCGTCCGGCAACAACACGATGCGGATCCGCCACGGCACCCGCCCTGGCAAGACGCTCCAGCACAGCAAGGACCGCTTCGGCTACGTGACCGACCTCGGCGAGGTGGACGTGCCGCCGCGAACCTGGGCGGACATCTCCTCCAGGATCGACCCGCACGCGGACCTGGACCGCAGAATTCGACAGCATACGGTCGCGATCGTCGTGTTGACCTACCGGCGCGGCCCCCACCCCGGCGCGATCGTGCTGGACGTGGTGCCCAAGAAGGACGGCGGCACGGCAGTTGCACGTCTGCGCTCAGCGGCGGACACCGAGGCCGCCCGGTCTGCCCGCGCAGGCTTCCTCGCTCCCGAGCTACGCGGATCCAGGGTCGCGGTTGTCGGCGTTGGCGCTTTGGGATCGTTCATTGCCGACCTGCTGGTGCGCTCCGGTGCCCGCCACCTCACGCTCATCGACGACGATGTCGTCATGCCGGGCAACCTCGTACGCCACCTCGTGGGACCAGACGCGGTCGGACTGTCGAAAGTCGAAGCGGTCAAGCAGTACATCGTCAGGAACCACGAGGCGCCGGCCGCAGGCATCGGAACCGTCAATCGCGCACTGACGACGGGATCCGACGCTGTCGATCATCTGCGGAACCACGATCTCGTCGTCAACGCCACCGCCGACTTCGCCACCACCGCGCTCCTGCACGTCAGTGCCCGGTCACTGGGCACGCACGTCCTTTCCACAGCGTTTCAAAACGACGGCAGGACCTACCGTATCGACGTACTGCCACCGCTCAACGACGCCGCACCACTGCCGCCTTCGACGACCAGAGCCGACACTGCGGCCCCGCCCCTGTTCGAAGCAGGCTGCGGAAGCCCGATCTCGCCCACGCCGCCCCACGCGGTCCTCGAGGCGGCGGCGGCCACCGTCCGCCACGCCATCGGTCTCCTCCTCGACCGCCCCCTCCACCCCGCCGGGGAGACACGCCACTTCCCCTCCTCAGCAGAAGCGGATCAGCAGTGACCCGGCCAGCAACAAGGATCGAGGTGCGGCAGGAGGCATACGAGGTCATTGTGTCCGGGACCGCTCAGCATCTGCCGCGGGAAACGGGTGGCATCCTCCTCGGCTACAGGGAAGACGCCCACATCGTCGTCACTCATGCCCTCGTTGTCGAGGGTCCAGGAGCGTCCACCCACAGGTACGTGCGCGACGACGTCAGAGCGAACGTTCTCCTCGCAGCGTTCCTGGCCCAGCGAGCGGATGATGATCCAACCGGCTACGTCGGCGAGTGGCACAGTCATCCCGCACCGTCCGGACCGAGCCCGACCGACGTTGCCGCCATGCAGGCAACTGCCCGGGAGCACGACGGCCCGCTCGCTCTCCTCGTGCACGCTCCCGGCGCGCAGCAGCCCTTCTCCGGGCTGATCACACGACGCCAGCGAATGGGGCAGGTCACAAGTAAGGCGGCAACGGTCCTTCCGCCACTATCGAGATCCGAAGCTCCCGGACCGCTGCCCGATGGCGCGGTTCGGCGGGACGGCCCGGGGTGATGCTCTGCATCAGGCTTGATGAGGGGGAGCGCAGCCGTCAGGCAGATGTCCCAACGCCTCTTCGGCTCTACGCTCCGTCGTCCTCGCAGTCCTGGCGGCCCACGATCATGTCGTTGAGGCCCTCCTCGGTGATGGCCTCGGTGCCGTCCTCGATGGCCTGCTGAGCCGTCTGACAGATCAACTGGTCGAGGGTGTCCATGTAGCCGCCGGTGCGTTCATGGAGCACCATGTCGAGGGCCAGCAGGGATCCGGGTTCGTGGTTGTACAGCACGAGGTTGTCGTCGTACGCCTGGAGCACGCTGCGCCAGCCCTCTTCCGCTCCTTCCCGGAAGGGGATCGGTTTGATCTCCATGACGGGCAGGCTGCTGCGGAACTGCTCCGAGGTGCGGGGGCGCCCACTGCGACCGCGTTGGCGCAGGCCCTCGTTGACGATGCCGGTGGCACCGCGCCCGCAGTAGATGATCGACAGACGGAGCCGGTCCTGGAGGGAGTCGAAGTAGTCGAACGCGGTGTCCAGTTCGCTGTCGTGGATGCGATCAACACCGTCGATCAGGATGAGCGAGGTCCTGCTCTCCTTCATGTGGTGCACGACGGGTTCGGTCATGTCGGTGCTGCGGTAGTTCCGCTTCTCGATGTTGAGGGTGTGGTCCATGCCGAAGAAGTCCGCGAACGGCAGGGACCAGTCCAGGTTGCTGTCGCAGCGGGGCGGGACGTTGATGTGGACGACCGGCGTCCACACGCGGTCCGGCTGCCGTTCGGTCTCCAAAATTCCCTGAAAGGCGCGGCCGATCTGGAGAAGCAGAATGGTCTTTCCTGCACACCCATCGATGATCATGCTCATGCGTTTGCCGAGGGGCCGGAACCGGTTGGTGCGCAAGGTACGTCGCGCATCCTTGAGCCCCTGCTCCACGTCGGGGGTCATGACGGGAATCATCTCCCCGTGGTAGATCATGCGCGGATCGGTGTCGGTGATCTCCGTGCCCAGGGGCGCGCAGTCCGCCAGTTCCGGCGCCTTGCGCTCACGGCGCACGAAGGCGTTGAACCCCTCGCGCTCGGTGAGGAGTTCGGGCTCGTAGCGCAGGAACTGGCGTGTCGAGGTCGCTGCGACCGCGCGCTGCGCGGTATCCAGGTTGTCCATCATGTCTCCTGCCGGTTGGGTCCCGGCGGCGCATCGCTGTCGCGGGACTCGGACGACGACCGGGCTCGCTCGGCTCGCATGCCGCGGAAGATGTCGCCGGGCGCGCCGGTCAGACCGTTGGGCCGTGCTGCGGGGGGCCGGCGCCTGCGGTCCGGGGGTGGAGCGGAGTCCTGCTGTGGTGCCAACCCGCCGTCCGCGTCCGCGCAGTCCTCTGCAGGTCCGGGCGCACGCTGGCCGGGGAAGAGATCCTTGGCCGCGACGTTGAGCAGCGGGGCGGGCCTCACACTGCCCGCGACGGCCGGCGTGATCCCGGCGTACGGGTTGACGGCCGACTCAGTGATCTCCAGCGTCTGCGGGACAAAGGCGGCCGCCGGAACGGGGGCCGCAGAGGAGCTGGAACCGCAGCGCGCGCGGTGCAACAGGTCGTCCACCGCGCGGGCGATGGCCTCCTCGGTGCCCTCCCGGTCGTCCTGCTCGCCGACGAGGAGCGCGGCCTGCTCCCACAGGTACTGTGTCCAGTCGTCGTGGATCAGGTACTGGTACTTGAAGTCGAACGGCACCCAGGGATCACGTGCCGGATCTCCTTCCACGGTGTGGTCGTAAAGCCACACCCGCTGCGGAACGTAGGGGTTGTAGTAGATCGGCCAGCGCTGGCCCTGCCCCTTGATGCCTGTGTGGCGGTGCCTGAAGTCCCGGATGCGGGAGCTGACATAGGTTCGGTTGTCGATCTTGATGCCGTCGCGGGTGACGACACGCTGCGCGCGCAGCAGCAGCTTACGGTTCTCCTTAGGGGAGGCGGGCCGGGGCATACCCTCGGCGGCGACGGCCGCGGCGTACATCTGATTGGGTGTCAGCACCATGGCGGGGAGGAAGGGGGACCGAAGCCCCTCGTGCGGTGTGGTCTGCCATTCGGTGACCACCCATTCGTGCCACAGGTCCTGCAACTTGTTGAGGGGCAGCAGGGGTTCGTGCTCGACGTTTTTGCCGCGTCGGTCCAGCCGGTTGCCGGTGTAACCGGCGACGAACTGGGAGAAGCCGCTCTTGATCGAACGGTTGGTCCGCTCGATGATTGCCTTGTCCTCGGCGGTGCGTTCCCGAGCTGGTTCTACCTCGATGCCGAGCGTCTCGCAGGCGTCCCTGAAGTGTGCGGCTTTGAAGATTTTGGCGTTGTCGACGATCACGGTTTTCGGGCGGATCACCGGCCGGGCCGCAGCATCCGCCATCCGCGGGTCGCACGCGAGCATCTCGGCGAAGGGCAGGTCGGAGTTCTCCGCCAGCACCAGAGGGGACCAGCCGGGACGCGCCGGCAACGGCGCCATCATCTGGGCCAGCAGCAAAGAAGCGTCCAGCGCCTTGGTCCCCCGCCCGCCCCGGCGCCGGCTGCCCGGTCCCTTCTTGCGCCCCGGACGTTTCGGCACGATCATCCCGGCGGGCAGACAGCGGCTGAGATTGTCGACTCCGTAAGTCAATTCCACGTTCACGGGACGCCCGTCATCGCCGCGGGCCATTACATCCAGGCCGGTGGAGTCGATCTGCACGCGCTCGCCCAACAGCGATACCACGGCCGGGCGGAAGGGCCCGTCGGCAAGCTGCTCGCCCGGCCCATCCCGCCGGGCAGCCCTCTCCTCCGACGCCAGAGTGATCCCCAGCCGCTGCAGCAGGTCGTAGAAGGTCGACCGGGCCGGCCACATCGCATCGAACTCACTCGGGTAGGCGCGGCGCAGAGCGATCCGTACGCGTCTGCGCAGCCGGGAGAGCGTTCCCGTCGACTCGCCGCCCGGCGTCCGCTCCTGCAGCACCAGCTTCACGAGCCGCTCGTCGCAGCGGCCGTAGCGCGAGCTGGTGCGTAGCCAGCGATGGTCGATCAGGCCGAGGATGCCCTCCTTCTCATAGGCCAGGCACTTGCGCTGCACGGTGGCGACCGAGCCGGTCAGCCCGGCCGCGGCCAGCTCGGTGGCCTTGAGCGCGTAGCGGGCGCTGCGGGTGGTCGTCGCCGGGTCGTAGCCGGGCCGCGGGGTGAACCGGCCGTCCCGGGCATGGAGCGGGCGGCCGGTCAGTACCTCCTGCACGTGTTCCTTCCAGTGCTGCACCGCCTTGCGCTGGTGCTCGTCCAGCCGGTCCAGCACCGACAGGTCCGGCAGGGTTTCCGGCTCCTGCGGCATCCCGGCCTCATCGAGTACGGCGAAATCCACGGCGGCGACCAGCACGGTGACCAATACCCGTGAGTCCTGGCCGTGCTCGTCCAGGGCGGCCAAGTGCACGGTGGAGCCCTGAACGGCGGCGATCAGATAGCGCCCGGCCTCCCACCGCACCGTCATTCCCGGCCGCAGCGCCTCTGCCGGCCCGTCCGATTTCTCCGCGCCCGACGCCGAAGGGGTACTCATAGAGTCTCCCCGTCTGCCCACACGAGGCTGGTGGGGATCAACGGCAGGTCCCATTGGGTAGTCAACTCGCCTGTCCACAGCAGATACCAGCACAGGGCCCGGGGGAGCGCGAGGCAGTCGGCGCCCTCGCACAGGGGGCGCGGTCGGGCGAAGGCATGCAGCAGCAAGGCCCTGGCCTTCTCGTCCGCATTCTCGTCGTGGCGGAAGTGCGACACCAGATACAGGTTGCGGCGCAGCTGGCCGGCCGGAACCCGAGCCGTTCGGACCTGCCAGCCGGCTTCCTGCCCGGCCGCTCGTGCCACGGCTGCCTCCTGCTCATCGGGCTCCCGCCCGCCCCGGGCATACAGGTAAAGGCGCCGTTGCCCGCCCACGGCGCGGGCCATGAAGGCCGGATCCACCACCCCGGTACGCTCCCCGTCGCGCCACTCCAACTGCAGCGACGACGCGGACAGAAAGGCGACGTCGGGATCCCGGTCAAGGACCATGGCCGCGTCCCGATGCTCCAGGGACCGGCACACAAAGCTCTTCTTTGTGGTCGACGACCAGTACTGCCGCACCTTCGATCTGCGCCCGTTGTACGGGCGCTGCTCGTGCAGTACCGGCCACTCCTCGACCGGCGCCCCGTGCAGGGCACGCGGCGACACCAGGCGCTCCCGCCCCAAAACGTCGCGGTGACGGACCTGAACCTCCATCACATGCCTCCCCGTGCCCAGGGCGTGGTGGCCCCAGACTGCTCCAGCGTCACGGCGGCGCCGCCGCCGCGGAGCAGCACGGCCACCGTTCACCCGAAAGAGGACGGTTGGGCTTGCGCCGGATACGGCAAGCGCCTCGCCGCCCCGGACGACCCGCCGCGCGGCCGCTACAGAAACAGCCGGTCCATCTCGTTCGGCATCCGCACCCACGGCAGGCACGTGAGGTCCTGCAGCGAGGCCAGAGACGCACCCTCCTGCCCGGCGACTTCCGTCTCCCCTGGCCTCCCTTCGCCGGAGCCCGAGGCATGCCGGGCGTGCCGCAGTGGACGATGGCCGCTGATCCAGTGATTCAGCGGCTCGCGGAACGCGAAGCCACGCTGGCGCACCACACGTCGCAGCCAGTCCTGGCTGTCCGCCGCGCTGAGCCTGCCTGCGCGGCGACGCTCCTCCAACCAAGCCATGTCCCAGGCCAGCCGGGACAGCATGCCGAACTGCGCCACAGGACGCGCACGCTGCTCGCCCACCTGCGCCGCGAGCACGGCCCATTCCTGCTCCCTGGCCCGTGACGGGTCCTCCCGATATCCGACGCACGTCAGCACCGACAGGGCGTCCGCCTCGACCCACCGGGCAGCTTCGTATCCCAGACGCTTGCGGACACGGTTCAGGCGCTGCTGGGCTCGGACCACGCCCGGGCGGTCGCGCAGATCGATGTAAGGATGCTGGAGACTGCGGGAGTTGTCCGTCCAGCGCCGATGGCGCAGACACACATGCCACGGATCCGGGAGGATTAGCCAAGCAGGGGAACGGGTGCCACGGCTCGCCGCACACAGCGAACAAGCCTGCACGATAAATCCGGCCCGCGCATCCCACGGCCAGTCCCAGTCGTCCGCCGAGCCGTCGGGCATGAGGAACTCATCGCGGACACTGACGAGCCGCAGGGACAGCTCGGCCTCCGAACAGCCGGAGAGAATTGCCAGCCGCTCGCGCGTATACCGGCTCACGTACATCTCCGTGTACTGCGGCTCCACTGGCATGGGGCCGATACCGACCCTCGCCAACAGCTGTTCCACCGGCCACAGGTTGCGGGCGGCCAGCCTGGTCACGTACGACCCAGTGGACTCGTCCTGCAAGAACCGCAGCCGCAGGTGCAGCGGACGGCGGCCCAGCCACGGGTCCCGCTTCACCATGACGTCCTCTCCACGGAGTGCCCCACTGCCGTGACCATCCAACTCCGTCCGCCCCGGGCCGGCACTACGCACCGGGCAAGTGATCCCAACCGGAAGCCGGTAGGCGCAAAGCGTTACGACTGCGCCGGGACGAAGTGCAAAAGAAGAACATTGCTGGTCGATGCCCCTCAGACGGCGCGGCACCCCTGGCACCCTGCCGAAAAGCAGACCTGCCAACCCGGCCTGCCGGCAGCGGCCGGCCGAGAGGGAGCCACCGCTTCTCATGACCGGCCGTGCCCAACTACGCGCGCACCAGGAAGAAGCCGTCGCGTCTGGCGTGCACGCCCTGCTGTCCAGGCGCCTGGCGGCCGCGACCATCGTCGCCGCCTGCGGCACTGGAAAAACCCTGATCGGAAAGCGCATCGCCGAGCACTTCTCCTCCAGCGGGCCGGTCCTCGTCCTGGTGCCCACCCTGGAGCTGCTGATCCAGACCGCGGCCCGGTGGTTTGTAGACGGGAAATTCGACCAACTCATCGGCGTATGCTCGCTGCAGGGCGTCCACGACCGCCACCTGCGCGGCCGTCTCTGGATCACCGGCAACCCGCACGCGCTCGTCCGGCGTATCGCCCAAGGAGGGCGCACCGCCGTCTTCGCCACCTACTCTTCCCTCCAGACCCTGGCCGAGGCCCACCGTACCCACGGGCTGCCACGCTGGGACTTCGCGCTCGCGGACGAGGCCCACCGCACCAGCGGAGACTGGGACAAGAAGTGGGGCCTCATCCACGACGACCGCGCTATCCCGGTGGCCCACCGCCTCTACATGACCGCGACCCCTCGCAACTGGCGCCCCACGGGCACGAAGCGAACGAAGGCCCGCCCGCGCCTCGAACGCCTCGCCTCGATGGACGACCCCACCGTCTACGGGCCCACGGTCTACAAGCTGGACTTGGCCGACGCCATCGAACGCGGCATCCTCGCCGACTACCAGCTCATCGTCCCCGAAATTCGCGACACGAAGCTGTTGAAGATCCTTCAGGACGAACTGCCCACACCCCATCTGGACGGCCTGCGCATCGCGGCGATGCAGGCAGGCCTGCTGACCGCCATGGCCGAACATGATGCACGCCAGGTACTGACGTTCCACGCGCGCATCGCCGCCGCCCGCGGCTTCGCCGACACGCTGCCCCAAACAGCCGAGATCCTCGCCGACCACACCGGCATCCACAATCCGTGGTCACATGCCCTGTACCACCAGCAGCCGGCCTGGCAACGCCAGCAGTACTTCCGTGAGTTCGAACACTTCTCGGCGCTGGCCCCAGGCAGCGCCGCCGACACACACGATGCCGCGGTGCTGGCCAGCGTCCGGGTCCTGAGCGAAGGGGTCGACGCCCCCAACACCGACGGAATCTTCATCGCGGATCCGCGCCGAACCCCCAGCAACATTGCCCAGACCATCGGCCGGGGCCTGCGCAAGCCGGCAGGGCAGGACAAATGCGCCTCGATCTTCCTACCGGTCTACACCCGCCCGGGACAGACCACGCAGGAAGCGATGAAGTCCTCCCAGTTCTCCGAGATCTGGAAATTCTTCAACGGCCTGGCCGTCTACGACTCCAAGATCTTCAGACGGTTCGGGCAACGCCAGCGGGCTCGGCCACAGCCCATCCCGGCCCGTCCCACCCGCGTCGCCGACGTCAACCGCGCCATGGGGCTGCGTACCCACCGCCCACGCAACAACGCCTATTGGGACCTCGGCTGGCAGGCAGCCCAGGCATTCTACGAACGGCACAACCACCTGAACGTGCCTAGTGAATACGTCGCCCCCAACGGACTGGCCCTGGGCCAGTGGATCGGCCAACAGCGCTCCCTCCACGCGACAGACGCCCTGCCAGCCGACCGCACCACCGCCCTCACCTTCCTGGGGATCTCCTGGCCCCATCCCCCCGAAAGCTTCGAACACCACCTGGAGCACGCCACCGCCAGCGCCGCCCGCCACGGCACCCTCGCCCTCGGGAAACACGCCCACGCAGGCGACCGCGCCACGGCCGCCTGGCTCGAGACAATGCGCCGCCGCGCAGACATCGGAGAACTCGCCTCCGCCCGCATCGCCGCGCTCGACGCCGTGGACCCCTTCTGGAACCCGCCCTGGAGCCTGCGCTGGCAGTACACTTACGTGCAGATCCGGCGACGCCTGACCACCACCTCTTGGCGGTGCGCCTACCACCCCGACCACGTCCACGACTCGTCGTGGGACACCTGGCTGGACCGCCAGATCACACAGCACGACCTCCTCGCCCCACAGCAAAAGCACCTGCTGGACACGCTGGCGCGCGCCTGTCCCGACGCCCACCCGCACACCATGCTGCTGACCCGGCCTACGACCCTGCGCGCACGGGCCTTCAACCGCGGTCTGCGCGCAGCCCGCCGCTACCACCTACGCCACGGAAATCTCCACGTACCCGAAGGCCACATTGAAGACATGGACGGAGACCCCGTCGCCCTCGACTCATGGCTGGTACGCCGGCAGCGGGGCATTGCGCAGATGACACCACCCCAGCGCACCGCCCTCGAAGTCATCGACGCCAGGATCCCGTCCATGTTCCTTCCGCCCGTGGGGCCCGCAGCCGCAGCATGACTCGGCACGGGGCGAGCCCAAGCAGGGCAGGTCACCCCTTTCCGGCGGCGCTGGCGCCAGCCGCCTGATAGAAGACCCGGCTCCCGCGCTTGACACGCTGCACCCGCTGCTGGCCCACCATCGACTCCAGAGCTTTGCGCATCGCCGGCTCCTTGATCCGCCGACCCGGATGTGCCCGGCCCAACGCCGCCGCCACGTCCTGCGCGGAACAAGGACGGCCCCGGCTACACAACTCGTCGACGATCAGATCCCGCAACGTCGGTGCCCTGGACGCCGTCTTGGGAGACACAGCCGTCGGGGTGACCAGTCCCTCCCCAGCCTCCCCGCCACCGGAAACCGCCTCAGCGGCATCCTCGTCCTGGACGCCACCAGCCGCACCGGTGCCCGATTCCGGCGGTTGCGTCATGTTGTTTCGCAAGACCTCCAGCCAGGCCTGGCCGTCATCGAGGAGGCGCAGTTGGTCCTGCAAAGCGGCGATATCACTGCGGATCCGCTCACGCTCTTTCGCGATGAGCTCCAAGTCGCCCTTCACCACGGCCGCATATCTGGCGCGGATGGACGGGAGGCCAGCGACAGACTCATTCATGGGATCGCCTTCCACGACACTGCTCGGCAGTAGCCACGCTAGGTGCGTCGGCGGTGTCGACCTGCCCGAACGTGCAGACAAGAACGATTGCGACCGGCTTCGGGGCAGTTGTGACCACAATGCTTCGCGGCTCTGGGGCCGAAGGAGCCAGTGATGCCCGGCAGCTCACCCCGACAGGGCAGCAACCCCCTTAGAGCTCTCACACGATCTTGTTGAACGCCCTCGGTCGGCCTTGACCGGTATGACGATCCGCGGGCGACGGGGACCGTCATCACCAGCAGCGGCCGCGGGTGGAGATCAGCCCGGTCCAGGCCGACAGCCCCGGGCGCGCGACAACGACGGCAACCGCTTCAACAACGTCCGCATCGGTTCCCGTGCCACGATCCGTATCCACACCGGCAACGGCCACGCCCGCACCGACCTCTTCCAGGACCGACGCGACTACGTCTGGGGCAACCGCTTCGACACCGCTCCCTGCGCGACGACCGCGGCCGCACCGTCGACACTGAAACCTGGTGCCGCCGCCTTTACCACCACGCAGGTCGAGCGCACCGCCGCCGCGGAACCTGTGGGATGTGACCGACCCGCAGCCAGGCAATGCGGCAAACCCGATCGTGACCGGAAGGCGCGCATGGGCCGTCGCCCCCACCAGGCGGCGGCCCACACCGCTGTGCGCTACTTGGCCTACGGAATGGTGTCAACGCTCGATTTGCCGGGCCACTGCCTGCGCCCAGCGGGCTTCCTGGTTTGCCGGAGCGGCATCGCGCCGAGAAGCATTGTGCTCGCCCTGGCGGACATCTCCGGTGTCGTCCAGCGAAGGCGTGTCTACGGGGGCACTGCCCGGCAACACCCACCGTGTCTCCTCCTGCGTGCCACGCGCTACCGCGATCACGTACGACCGGCCCTCCTCCATGCGGTTCCCGTCGCCGTCCGCGTACACGGCACTCATGGTCACCGTGGTCGGCGGTGTGCCCTTGAAGGCCCTCTCCACTGAGACCCGATAGTCGACTCGGACCGGGCCTCCTCCGAAGAGGGGGGCGTGCTCGCTGCTGCCGGTGATCCGTGCCCACAGGAGCTCGTCGGCGTGGCCTGCGAGCTCGCGGTCGTCAGTGGCCCGGTAGCCGACGTCCGCTGACGAGGTCGGCACAAGCCCCGGCTCCAGCGCGACCTTCGCGGCTCCCAATGCGGCGGCGGCGAGGACGAGCGCGGCACCGGCCAGCGCCCAGGTCTTCTTCTTCACGGTCGTCATCCCCACAGCAGTGTGTAGTTCTTCTTGTCCTGGGCCGTTGGTGCCGACGCCATGTCACCGGTGTGAGGTGCCATCAGCGTGGAGTACTTCGAAGGGTCTTTGTGGCAGAAGCCGAGGGCGTGTCCCAATTCGTGCGCGGCGGTCTTCCGCTTTGCCTCGGCCGTCGTCAGATTGGCCAGGTTCAGCCAGATCACATCGGTGCCTGGCCCGTGCTCCCAATAGCCGTACAGGTCGCGCCACTGCCCGTCCGTGCGGTTCGTGTCCTTGAACTCGACATCGGCGTAGCTCGTCGCGTCGTCCTTGCGGATCCTGATCGTGCCGAGGCTCCAGGACCGCACCGCGTGCGACAAAGCGTCGTCAAGGCTCGTCGCGTCGTCATACGTGAGCTCACCACCGTCGACGGAAGAATTGCCGCGGGAGTCGGTGGCCTGCCCGCCCGAGTACTTCGTCCAGCACGCCGCGTACGCCGCGGCGACCAGAACCGGCGTGTCCGGGGCAGGGGGAGGCGCAGCCGCCGTTACCCCTATCACCAGCAAGGTGATTGTGAGCACGATCTGTAACGGCTTCATCCTCGCCACGGTAGGGAGCAAGCCTGCAGCCGGATCGTTTCACCGTTCCCGCATCGCCCGAATGGATGTGTCCCCTCTCCACGCTTTGCATGCTGATGCCCTTGTCTCCCGAACGGCCCATTGCGGGAGTCCGACCGCCAGTGGTCGACTGCCTGGGGCTGCTGCTGGCCGTGCTGGTCACCGCGGCGAACGTGACGGACCGGGACGCCGCGATGCCGCTGCTGGAATGTGTCCGGGCCCGCTATCGCAGGATCGTCCTTGTGTGG
The DNA here is from genome assembly GCF_004795115.1 of Streptomyces sp. A0592. Classification (NCBI taxonomy): domain Bacteria; kingdom Bacillati; phylum Actinomycetota; class Actinomycetes; order Kitasatosporales; family Streptomycetaceae; genus Streptomyces; species Streptomyces sp. A0592. The sequence goes on along the minus strand of NZ_SSBM01000020.1, from coordinate 41,919 downwards.
GCCGACGGCGGCTACGCGGGTCGCCTGGTCAGTTGGGCGAAGCAGCAACTAAGGCTCGCTCTGGAGATCGTCAAGCGCAGCGACGACGCCTCGGGGTTCGTGGTGCTGCCCAGACGCTGGGTGGTGGAACGCACGCTGAGCTGGCTGATGCGCTCGCGGCGCCTGGTGCGTGACTACGAGACGCTGCCCGCCGTGCATGAGCAGATGGTGCTGTGGTCGATGACGATGCTCATGAGCCGCCGGCAGGCCCGGCGGCGAGCGTGAACCGTCCCGGGGTGGGCTCGGGCCTTCACCCGTGAAGGCCCGAACCCGCGATCGAGGGCGTCATACAGCACGATCTGGTTCGCGGAACGGTTGAGGATCCGCAGCACGCGATGCCCACGTGGCGTCCCAGCTCCCCCTGGACACATACGCGCCGAATACAGAGGTATCGAGATCCTTGAGGGACTCCAGTACGAGAGCGGCAATCGCAAAGCGAGGATCGCAGCGATCAGCGGCCTCGGGAACGGCGACGACCGTCATCTGGGCTGACACGCCAGCGAGGACGCCGTTGAGCGAGTCCTCGATCACGATGCATTCGTCGGGTGACGCGCCGAGGGCGGCGGCTGCGCGGAGATAGGCGCCCGGGTGGGGCTTGCCGTGTTCGTCGTCTTCGGCCGAAAACACGGCATGGAAAGATCGGTCAAGGCCGGTGCTCGCGAGCGCAGCCCGAATCACCGACTCCGGCGAAGATGACACAACGGCCATTGCCCTCGATGCACGCGCGCACGCTGCGACGGCGTGTTCGGCGCCGAGTTTCAGCTCCACTCCCTCCAACCTACGGCACACGGCGGCCACGATCTGCTGCTCGACGTCGTCGGGGTCGGCTTGAATGGTGACCCGATCGAACCAGTAGGCCACCATGTCCCTTTGCCGCAGCCCGCGCGTCGCCGCCTGCATCTCCGTTGTGAGGTGCAGGCCAAGCGGACCGAACACTTCACGCTTTGCCGCGTCCCAGATCGGCTCGGAGTCGATCAAAAGGCCGTCTAGGTCGAATAGGACAATCGGTTGCATCGGTTGCTCTTTCGTTGGCGATCACGCGAGGACGAGACGATTCGCTGCCCCGCCGTGCATGAGCAGATGGTGCTGTGGTCGATGACGATACTCATGAGCCGCCGGCTGGCCCGGCGGCGAGCGTGAACCGTCCCGGGGTGGGCTCGTCGGCCCAGCCCCGGTCGGCCAGCCGCTTCATCTTCGACCGAACTCCTTCCACACTTTCCGGAACCGGCTCCAGGCCGAGTACGGCAGTAATCTCCTGACAGGACATCACTGGCTTCCCGCCGGATGCTTGTTCGGTGAGCGTGGCAAGGATGCGCTGGTAGTGGGGAGCGAGCGCGTCCATGGAAAGCGCGGGACGCCACACCGGGACGATCGAGCCCCATCGCGCGGCCCTCGGTAGGGGAACCTCGGCGGGCGCGTTCGTCGCGGGCTCCGACCCGGAAGACTCACCGGCTCCCGGGCCAGCTTCACCTGCCTGTCCGGGCCGCGGCCCGGACAGAACCTCGCCAACGCGCTGCCGGGCAATCAGCCACTCGTGCCAGGCCGTCTCCGCTTCATCACCACGCTGAGAGTCGTCTAACACCACCTCCCGAAGCTCCTCCACGCGCTCACGCGCGGCCAGCTCCCGCTCCTCCAGGAGACCCACCACCGACGCCATCCCGGCACCTCCACCAACGAGACAACCCAACGGCCCGAGCATGCCTCGCCATGCCGGCATCATGCCTGAACTGCGGACCCCCCCCCGATCAAGTTCGGTACGACAACGGCTTCTAAAGCCCTCGGCGGCATGGGCCGGTGCGATTCGGCTGGGTAGGTCGCTCGGAGAGTCGGGCAGCTGTGCTGCCCACCTTGCAGCTTCGCACCGCGCGATCCCACCCTCACGCGCTGGGCCGACCTCGAACGCTCATTGCCCGCGGGGCTGCCGACGTGGGGGAGGGCCGCTCATCCGAAGAGGAGTTGCTCGTGTTCCGGCAGGTCGAACACCACGAGCTCCCTGCACTTCACGTCGCTGAGGACCTTGGCCTCTGCCCGGTTCCGGACGAACACCATCAGCTGCCCGAAGGTGTGCGGCGGTACCGCCAGGCCGGGGCACGGCCGAGCCACCCCGTACACGTACCCGGACGTCGCGTACAGCGGGACGCCGTGCCCATAGCGGTGATCGGTGCGGAGCTCGTCCGGAACCCGCAGCCGCACATGATGCTCCCGCTGGGCATGCGCGGAGACCGCCTCGAAGAACTCCCGCACCTGCGCCTCAGACAGCAGTCCCCACCACGCTGCGCCCTCAGCCTCGGCCCGTGAGGCACGCTCCGCTTCCTCAGCCTCCTGGCGCAGCCGCCGTTCCTCCGCTTCCTTGCGCCGAGCCACCTGCTCCGCCCGTTCCTTCAGCCACAGAGCGTGCCGTTCAGCCATCACCTTCCGCGTCCTGCGGTTGATCTCCTCCAGCTCCTCGAGGCGGCGAGCCTCCTCCCGTGCGGCTCCTTCCAGGCGGACGCGCTCTGCCTCCACCTCTGCCGCCCGCCGAGCTTCCTCCGCGACCCGTTTCCTCTTCTCCTGGCCCTGCCGCATCGCCTCGTGCTCAGCCTGCAGACGGGCCGAATTCGCTGACGTCCACCACATCCCCCGTCGCAGTACCCGCACCCGCCCGTCCACGCGCCGTTTCACCCGGTGATAGCGGCGCAGACTGACTACCGGCTTGACCTGCCCGTCCAGCGCCCACCGCACGAACGCCGGCAACGGAGTCACCCGCACGCCCCACGCGCCGAAAGACCAGTCGAACGCGGCGACACCGTCGTCCACCGACCAGTCCCCGCCGGCCTCCGGTGCTATGGCCTTCACCGCGGGCACCTCGTCGATCCACTTCGGAGTCTGTGCGTGCGGTGACACCCAACACACCTGTATGCCGGCCTCCGCGTACCGGTCGGTTCGCTCCTTGATGTGGTCGATGGTGATCGGGGACAGTTGGGCCTCCCATGCCATCCGCCGGCTGCCGTCCATAGAGGTGGCCATCACGTCCGCACGCCAGGACTTGTCGGGCGCGGACACCTCCAGTTCTGCGTGCCAGCCCGCATCCCGGATCGCCCCGAGCAGCACCAGCTTCGTCATGTGGTGTTCGAACGATTCGTTCTCCAGCGGGCAGTCCTCCGGCCGCTTCCCGTGGTGTGCGAAGAACCTCGTGCCGCTACGCAGCACCGCGCTCATCGCGCCCTCGCAGTCCGGGCACGACAACGGGGGACGGGGCCGTACTTTGTGGACGTCCTCCCAGGTGATCCCGCACCCCAAGTCAGGCAGTCCGGCATAGAGCCGCCCCCAGATCGCATGCACAGTCGTGTACGGCACGAGCCCCTCCTCCCGCACAACCCAACTACCCATACCTAGCAGGCAGGGCCGACAACAGCCTCGGCCAACCCCGCTACCGCGCTGGGCGCCCCAGGCCTGCCAGCCCCCGGTAGAAGCGGAGCGCACCACCCCGATGCCTGCCCGTCCCTGCCGAGCGCCACCCACCGCAGCACGGACCCGATGCCGACAAGGCTGTGGGGGCCACTTGGCCTGAAGGGCGATGAGCGCCCGACCGCCTCTTCACCTCGGTCGCCTGCCCGGTGCCCCACCGGCTTCACCCGCGACCCCTACGCCCACCCCGAGTGGGCAGCTGGCGTCTGGTCCTCGGCCCGGTCCGCCCTGCTGTCCCAGCGCATGCGTGAGGACAACACCTACGTCGGTGCCCTCCACGCCCCGCCCGGCAGCGTCGTCGCCTTCCGCACCGACGCCGTCTACCTCACAGGACCCCAGAACTGGCCCTACCACGGCCAGCCCGGCGACTACCTGTACAAGGGCCACCTCGCCGGCCCCGTACCCGCACCGACGACCGAGGACGAACTCCTCAACCTGCGCGACGCCGGACGCGCAGCACTCCAGGACCGGTCCACCGACTCCTCCGCGGAGGTCTGATGCCTCCCCGCCGCCGCCCCGCCCCGGACCCGCAGCCCAACGAAGCGGCCCGCCTGACCGACGAACTCCGGGCCGCCGGGCTCACCAAGCGCACCGTCGCCCGCATCATCGGCCGCGACCCGTCCCTGGTCTCCCAGTTCTACACACGCCACAAGGGCGCGGCCTTCGTCCCCGCCCTCACCCGCGTCCTCCAAGCCGTTCAGACCGCCGGCATCACCGACCCCGGCGAACTCGCGGCCATCGCCGCCCCCCACATCACCCGCCGAGCCACCGCCTCCGGCGCCCGCGCCCGGGTGCGCACCAAGGCCGTACTCGTCACCCCCGCCGGCACCGGCACCGGCCGCGCCGGCGCCCAGGCCATCGCCTCCGGCTCCACACGCCTGCGCGGCCTGATCGGAGAAGCCGCCCGGCAGAACCTGCGTCTCGCCTTCACCGTCCGCCTCCTCAAGTCCGGATACGTTCTCGCCTCGGGCAGCCGCACCGACTCACCCGGCATCCGCCGCGACGTCGTCCAGCACACCGACCACACAGAGGAGCGCTCCTACGGCTCCTCGGCGACCGGAGGCTTCGACGCACATGACTTCGCCGAGCGCACCGACCGGTGCGGCGGAGACGTCACGGCTGCCATCCACCAATGGCTCGTCGAAACAGGCCGCATCCACCCCGGCGCCCGCATCCTCCACCTCGAGATCCGCACCTGGCGGCCCCGATGACCGGGTGACCCGACTGAACCCTGGCTGGCAATGGGTTGCCCTCGAGCTGGCGGGTGCCGCGTTGCGAGCCGCTGACCACCTGGCCGCCGCCATCCACCATGGATGATGACCGCCTCAGGCCCCGCGTGGGGCAACCGACCGCCCAGGCGGGGCAGGAGGTCCCATGCTCTGCGCACTTCCAGGAGGCCGGCGACGCGCGGAACCGATACGTGTTGGACGAAGTTCACCAGCTGCTGTGCCCGTAGCGAGCCTCCGCCATTTCGGCATCGCTCGAACCGGACAGCACCCCCAGTACTCTCCGCACCGCGGGTGACGCACGGCGCGGTCCGGCGTTGTTCCAGGCATGGACGAGATGCTGGACGTGCTCCTCGACGGGCTCACCGAGCCACGCCTGAAGCTGATCAGTGAGGACGAGGCGCGGGCCTTGATGGTGCTCCTCGGAACGCTGGACGACGATGCACAGAGCGATGAGGTCCGCTATGCCGCCGGGGAAATGCGCTTTCGAATCGGGTCCCGGCTGGCCCTCCCCCTATAGGAACGGGAGGGCTCACACGGTGCCGACGGGGGCGGTTTCGTAGGTGACGGTGGTGCCGGGCAGTCCTCTGCCAGGCCGAGAAGCGCTTCGCGCTCCAGGTCGTCGGATGCCAGATTCCAGGGGGCTTTGGACTCGCCCCAGCCCATCACGTATGTGCAGTGGTAGGTGGCGGTCGGGGGCAGCCAGTCGGCGGTTCCTTGCCGGCCTTGGCCTGGTTGGACTTCGCAGTGACCGCGATCAACGATGCAGGCGTGTGCTGGTCGTTGGTGTAGGCCGTCGCGGCGCTTCGCTGAGGCCCCGGAGTTCGCCCGCGGCACCAGGTGGTCGACATCGAGGCCGGAGGCCGCGGTCACCCACGTGTCGTCGTGTGTGTTGGGGGGAGAGGACCAGCGGCCCCGGACAGCTTGCAGCGCGCAGTGATCTCGGGCTGTAGCGAGGGGAACAGGTTGCCCATTACCCGGGTCGCCGTTTATCTGAGATGCGCCACTGCGCAGGACTGAGTGCCGCGACGCGCGGGGATGTGGTGTTGCGCGGGGTGGGGTCAGGATGTGCGACAGCTCCTGAGGTAACTCCGGGCCGCTGCCTCGTTTGTGCCAAGAGCGGTCGCCACCTGCTTGATGGGTACGTCTTCGGCGGCGAGCTCGAAGGCGGCTTCCTGGCCGATCTCGGCGATGACGTACCGCAGGTCCGCCAGAGCCTTCAATGCAACCAGCGGTTCATCTGCGGCCAGTTCATTGAGCTGGCAGACGAGTTCGGTGAGGAGATCGGTGAGCTGCACGGGGAGCTGGACGGTGCCGTCCCGGATGACCGACAGGTGGGCGCCGTAGTCCGCGACAGGCCCGGACAGATCGACGTCTGCCTCGTACAGGGGGGCATCCTTCGCGAGGGCGGCCCAGTCGAGCGGGTACTCGGCCACGCCTCGCCAGCCGCATGAGCAGCTGCCTCGCAGGAGTGCCGCGCGGGGCCGACCGTGCCGGCCGTCGTAGGCGTGCCATTCGGTCGACGACGGCATCGTCGGGCCGCTGCCCACGTCGAAGTAGACCGGGCCCGGCTCGCTGCCGTCGGCCAGCAGCACCCCCACCGACCCCTCATGCGCGGCCCCAACGCCTTGAGCACGCTGTCCACGTCGACCAACCCCTCCGGCAGCAAGTGATCGGGCCGGCCGACCCGCCGGTCCCCACCACTCAGGCTGCACCGGCCAAGACGCCCACGTACCGAGATCCGCCGAAAGAGGCACGGACGAGGTCCCTGAAACCTTGCGCGAGAGCATGGACGACGGCTTTCAGGCAGCCATGCCGGTGAAGCCACACGGCGAAGGCGCGCACGTGTTGTCAGTGCCCGCTTCAGTGTTGGCTGTGGAAGCCGACGGACGCGCGGGAGTCACTTCCGGCCCCGAGCCTGCATCGCGCCCTGCCGGGGAGAACCCAGTGCCACCTGCGTCGGCGGCATAGGCGGCACCTGCGTGACGTGCCCGTCGGCTGCGATCGAGCGGTTCTCGGTGCCGCGACGCCGGGGGAGTCGTGGGGCGATGCCAGCGTAGGTACGTGTTCGGACTGGCCGCTGGCGCCGCAGCCGACGGTGGGCTGAGATGGGATGGTCAGAAGCCGCGCGCGATGTCCTGGGCGCCACCCGGAGCGGGCGTGGCGACTGAGCCGGACTCGCCTCCCACTGGCCGTGGCTTTGCGTCACATAAAGCATGAGCGTTCGAAGGGTGATGTGAAAACACCCCATTCGGCATATGCCATTTTCAGTTTGTGTACGCGCGCCCCGGTTTTGCCACCGGCGCTCGCAGATGAGGGATCACGCGCCTCGTAGCGCCGGCGTTCCATCACTGCACGTCAGCGGCATTCCCCGGACCTGGTTGCCGCGCCTGGCCTCTCATCAGGCTCTTATTCTGCAGCGGAGTTGACGAATGTGAGGCGGTGGAGCAGAGAGGTGACCTGCCCGAGAGCCGGTAGCATTCGAAGTGCCTCCTCCTCATGGTCACGGTAGCTCGGTCGACGCCGGACGGCGGGTCGATCGAGACCGGCCCGGGAGAGGAGGTGGAGTGGAGTGACTGACAACCCGTCTGACGAAGGCGGGTGGCAGAAGCGGATCTGGAAGTACGTCAAGGCCGCATTCGTCTGGCTGACGCTCCAGGGCCTTGCGACCCTGTTGCGCCGCCTGTTCGACGACGCCCTATAGACGGCAGGCCCCCCTGAAGGCACAGGGGGACCCACCAGAGCCGTAGCTCCACCGCCGCCCTGCGCCCCTCGGAGGCTCGTCACCGCAAAGGGGGTGCAGGGCACCTTCAGTGTTCGGCGGACGGTCCACGGCCAGGCCGCTTCCGCCGCCTATCACAAAGGGCTCGGCAGTCACCAAGTTCGCGCATTTTGGCTCTCGCGACCAGTGACACGGCCTCTAATTTTACATCGCCGCAGGTGACATCGGTTCGGTGGGGGATCAGTTCACCCGGCGGAAGGCAGCGACAGGGTCAGTGAAATGACCCTGGCATGAAAAGGGGGCGAAGGTGGCGCGCGGACTCAGCGACTTCGATCCTGGGGCTCTGCAGCGACTGCGATGGGGCTTTCCCACCGCCACCGGCAACCCAGGCCTGACAGCCGCTGAACTGGCACGACTGGTCGGCGCCTCGAAGGCCCAGATCGTGGCCTACGAGAACGGCCGCACAGTCCCCGACCCCAAGCGGGTGGCTGAACTGGCCCGAGTCCTCAACGTCCCGCCCACGCGCCTTATGCGTACATGGAACAGGGACCACTGGGCGGTCGCCGATCTGCGTCGCGCGGCCGCCCTCACCGCGGCCACCGTCACACAGACCCTCGGAGTCTCCGCCAAGGCCTACCGCAAATTCGAGCAGCAGGGCATCGTCCCGGCACAGCGCCACACCTTCCTCGACGACCTGGCCGACCTTTTCGCCGTCTCCTACTCCACCCTCGACCGAGCCGTGGACAACATCCCCGCCGTCACCGACCGCAAAGACCAAGCCACAGAGCTGGTGAGAAACCTCGCCGAGACCTACGTGCGTCAAGACGGGCAATGGCGCCAGCCGCCCGCCCAGGACCCCTTCGTCGTAGCCCTGGCTGGCCTCTACGGCCGCACACCCCACCGCCTCCAGCCCATCCTCGGCCACCTCCTGAGCGAACTCCGCCAGCGCGCCGTCCTCATCCAACGCGAGCACGTTGTCGCCAAGTACGACACCGATCCCGCCCGTCAGCACCGAGCCCGCGGCGTACTAGCCCAGCACAGACACCGCTATGGCAAGGAGATGACACAGGTAGCCGCCCGCCTCGAAGCCTTCCACCGCACCGGACAACCCTCCGACGTCTGGCAGGCGTTAGTCGACCTGACCGACCTCAGCGCCAACCCAGCCGGCACCTGGGTGCCGCTCACCCTCCTGGCCACCCACGACACCACACAGCTCCTGCCCCGCTTCCTCGTACGCCAGGAACCCTTCGGTGACATCGCAGCCGCCCAACTCACCACACAGGGCAACCACCACCTGCGCGCCTTCCGGGACCTCTACACAGCCCTCTACCCGACCGTGCGCCCGCCCCGCACCAACAGCACGTCCCGCACTGGTACACCGGCCCGCACACAAGGCCCAGACCACCACTTCACGCTGCCCGGCTTCACCGAACGCTTCGCCGTACCCCAGCGCGTGATGTCCCAGCTCCAAAAGGACGCCGACCTGCGCGGCACAGCCGAAGTCCCCCTGTCCGACACCGTCATGCTCACACTCGGTCCCGCCAACACCGGCTCAGTACCCCGCCCGCGCTCCCGCCCAGCGCAAATCACCGTCCCCGCACCCGTGCCGACGGACTGGTCCAAACTCGTCCCAGGACGCCCCCACACCGGAACGGCAGCAGAGCAAGGCGCCGAACTCGGCTCACAGCGCGACACGCTGCTCCAGGCGCGCGTCGCCTACACCGTCGTGGAAATCATCGACCGCCACGCCGTCGGCGCCGAGGTCTCCACGATCGCGCAGGAGACCGGCATCGCCACCGCCCGTCTCACCCCCATCCTCGCCATGCTGTGCGAGGAAGACTTCGCCGTCGAGGTCGCCGAAGGCGTCTACACCCCCGGGCCCGCACTGGACCGCCTCGCAGCCCCCGGAGGCGTCGACCTCCAGCTCAGGCACACCCTGTCCCTGGCCTGCGACATCCTCGGCGCCGCCGTCTACTTCTCCCGCTACGTCGATGGCGAAGTCAAGATCCTTCAGATGGCCGACGGGCCGCTCGCCCCCGCAGTCCACGAGTGGGTCGACTTCAAAGCCGCCGCCCACGCCAGCGCAGTCGGCAAGTGCCTGCTCACCCAACTGCCCCCCGACCTGCGCGCCGACCACCTTTCCCGTCACCGCACCGCCCGGCTCACACGGCGCACCATCACCAACCGCCGTCACCTCATCGACACCCTCGAACGCTTGGCCCCCGGCCAGCCCGTCTACGACATTCGCGAATACGCCAACAAAGTGGTCTGCGGAGCCGTCGCAGCCAGCACCGGCAACGAGATCGGCAGCCTCGCCCTCTCCCTGCCCCTGGCAAACGCCCACCGCCTCAAGGCCGCCTCCGCCGCCCTGACCCACAAGGCCGTCCCCGTCCTCCTGGCCCTCCTGATTTCCCAGACACCGCTCGGCCACCACGCCGGCCTCCAAGCCGGCACGGAACCCACCCGCAGCACCATCACACCGGCAGCGCTGCGCCGCCTGCGCGCAACCTTCCGCACCGCCCTCACCAATGCCCAGGACATCAAGGACACTGCCCTCAACCCCGCCGTCGGCCCCCACCTCGCCACCGACAGCACCAGCACGTCGCTGTACCTCTTCGACGCTCCCGCCGACCCACTGAGGGCCGGCGCCGCGAACCCTCTGGCTCTCCCACACACCTACACCGTCAGTGCGGGCGGCTGCACGCAGGCCTTCACCGGCGAACAACACGACGTCCACGGCCGCCTCACCATCTACCGCGCCAACACGCCAACGCCCTCCAATCACCCCCTGAAACCCGGCGCCAGGGAGCCATGGCCTTGCCACTGACGGCCTGCACCATGGCATGGAGAGGCCCTGCCTGGAGCCCACCGCGGTAGGTGAGACGCCATACATTTCGCCAGCAGGTGTCACACGCGAGCCAGGTCCAGGTACTAAGCAACAGCCGGCCAGAGCGGGCGGCCAATGCAGTTCACCGGACACGTGGGGAGGAGAGGCGATGGAAGCCTCGTGGATAACCGCCGGGCTATGCGTCGCGGTGTACGCAGCCCGTTGTCTGACAGTGTGGTTCCGGTCGCGCAGGGACTCGGAGTCCGCCGCTTCCCAGCACCGTGCCGGGATGCACATGGCCGAGGCGCTCCCGCAAGGCAGCCGGGTGAGGATGCGTTCCGCTGCCGGAGACGAGGTCACGATCGAGGTCGGACGGCAGCCGATCGCCCACGGCCAGGCCGCTCGTGATCGATGACGCAGCAGTGCGGCAGACAGACCCAGCACGCCGAGACGGAACAGGTTCGGAGCGGCAGGACTTCCCAGAAACGTACCGGCGCGAACTGCCCCTACTCACCCGCTTCATCATGAAGCACGGGGCAAGCCCGCAAGAAGCAGCAGACGCCGCACACGAGGCCTTCGCCACGGCATACCCCCAGTGGAGCACCATCCGATACCCAGCACGCTGGCTGCGGACCGTAGCGGTTCGGGTCTATCTCCGGGCCAGGCTGCGCGAAGACCTGCCCGGCGAACTCCCCACGACACGAGCCGAGTCACACGTGCCCACCAACATCCAACTGAGTGACCAGGAGCGGGAGGTATACACGGCGCTGGCCGACCTACCTTCACGGCAACGACAGGTCATGGCCTGGTTCTATGACGGTTACACCATTGCGGAAATCGCCGACGAACTGGGGATCACCAAGGAATCTGTCCGGCAGAACCTGTGCCGAGCCCGCGCCACGCTCAAGGCCCGCCGGAGCCAGCGAGGAGGTGTCCGATGAGCGAGGACCAAGACATGTTCACACCCGACGACGACCCGGAGCTGGATGCCTGGCTGCAGGCCGCTGACCGGACAGTGCTGTCCTCCCTCGAAGGCGGCATGGACCTCTCACACGGCCTTGCCGTGATCGTGGGGCCGGACGCCGCCATGGCAGAAGAGACCCGCTCCGTATCCCGTAGGCAAGAGCAGGCCGGCTCACCCCACACCCCCGGCGACCGTAAGCGCCGCCGTCGCCGACACGCAGAAGGGGCCGCCGAAGCCGGCAGCAGCACTGCCTACTACGGATACACGGTCAACATGGCCGAGGGGCAACACAACATCGGCATCGTCTCTTCCCAGGCAGGATCCACGCAGGCCGAGACGAAGCAAGCCTTCGACAGGCTGTGCCAGCAGCTGCAAGAGTTCCAGGCTCAGGCATCCTCCGACGTGGCCGAAGGCATCGACGCCGTACTGCCGTATCTGAGGGACGACGATCCGACGAAGCCCGTCAGCGCAGAGGACCGGCGTCGGGCGCTCCTGACGGCCGCTGGAATCGCCGCAACGGCGGGCGCTGTCGCGCAGCCGGTCGTGGAGGCGGTCAGGGCGATTCTCGAACTGCTGGGGAACAACTGAGCTCACGCGCACGGCACAGCATCTCTGACGAACAAGCCACCGGTTCTCGAAAGCTCTCACGAGAACCGGTGGCCTCCGCCTCATCGGTGCCGCGGCAGTCTGCCGTGCGGACCTACGGTGCTGCGATGGATTCGACGGTCGGCGCTCCTAAGGATTCCGTCTTGGGGTATCTGCAGCAGCCGGCCTCCAGTGCAGGTCTCCCGCCGAAAAGTGCAACGACCAGCCAGACAACGCACCGGTGCTACTGAGGCCCTGCACGCTCTCCCTGAGGCGGACCTCGGACAACCCGCAGAGCCGGGCGAAGTCTGCAAGGTCGGCGCTTCCGCACGCACCGCTGGAAGGAAGGTGGGCGGTCAGGACTACAGCCGCCACCCGCACTGCGACGGGCTGCGCGCGGGTGGCGGGGGAGTGGGCAGCACGCAGAGCCAGATCGGCTGCCTGTGCCCGCAGGACACGGCCCGGCGCCTGAGTGAGGACCGTCGCGTCCAGCAGCTGTGCCTGGTGGTTTCCGGAAGGCACTGATGAGTGGCGAAGCCAGAGGCGCTGTTCCAGCTCCTGCCAGGCCCCGGATTCCGGGTTCGCCAGGTGCATGCCGCGTAGGAGACCGGTAGGCATTCGCACGGTCCCGTACCGGTCGGAGCGCAGCGCGCACTGCAGGGCGAGGAGGCGCGCTTGCGGAATGACGGACGGCGGGAGGGCGGTCGCGAGGTACGAGAGCATGTCGCGGATCCGTTCCTGAGGGCCGAGACCCGAAGGTGCGGGGGAGCGGCGTCGTCTGCTCCGCACGGGCGGGGGGCAGGCCGGTGTCTCGGGGACGACGGCGGCATCGTGGGTGGCAGCGGCGCAGTTGGTGCAGACGTCGGCAAGCCGCCACAGGCGGCCGCCGCGTTCGCGGGCCAGGGCGAGGACGACTGGGCCGCCGCAGCCACGGTGTCGGGGGTGCCAGCGGCAGCCTCGTTCGTGGCACTGGCAGGTCCGCAGATGCCTTGGTAGAGCGTCGAGCCTGGCATGCCCGGCCAGGTGAGCCAGTGCGGCCGAGCGGGCTGTCGCACCGCGCACGCGTGCGCTCGCCGGGCCGCACTGGGGGCAGGCGAGTTGAGGGCCGTGGGGCTGCGGTCGCAGTTCCACGGTCCACGTGCGCCGCACTGCCAGGTGGGGCGTCCAGAGCCTCATCGGCCGGCCTTCCTTGTCGACCGCCAGGCCTGCGCCGTAGACGGGCCGCCAGCGGGGAGTCGGGCGACGGCCGCACCGTAGTGCAGACCTCTGCCCTGCGCGAGGCTGGTGTCACCTGCGGAAATAGGGCAGAGGTCTGCACTGACAGGGCAGGGGTCTGCACCGTCCGATGGTGTGGTGACGATCTTGCCGCCCGACCCGAACCTCGACGCGCTCCGCATGAAGCTCGCGCGCCTGCGGGGCGAGCGAGGATGGACCTACGACGAACTGGCCAGCCGGACTGGCTTGTCCAGGCGCACCCTCATCGAAATCGAGCAGGGCCGCACCACCGGCTCCCTGCCCACCTGGCACGCCCTCGGCCACGCCTTCGACGTCCCCCTCGGCGGCCTCTTCGCGGCACTCTGTGACGGCCACACACCGCCCGGCGGCGAGAACCAGTAGGCCTCGACTCCTCCCGCCCGCAGACCACCCGAACCGGTGATGCAGCCGGAACGAATGATCGATGCCCGAAGATATGCCCACAGCGGTTGGGCCGGTCGGGCGACAGTGGCGGTGTGGACCCTACGAACGCAGCGTGTCAGCTGGAATCTTCCCGGCCATGCGCTCCACCCACGCCCGATCGGGCCGCCTCCGGGACAGCAGCTCACCCCGGCACGGCCACCGCGCTCTCTGCGTCGCCACGGACAGCCCCAGCCAACTGCTCCGCACGGCGCAGAGCGGCCCGTGTGCCGACTGCGGCAACCAGGTCCACTGGTTCCAAGGCGTCGAACACCAGCCCATCTGCCTCCACCCGCAGGAACTGCCCACCGCAGCCGTCCCCGAAGTCCACCGCTGGCACATCGGAGCCGGAATCGCCTACCCGGCGGGCGACGGAAGCCCCTGGTGCCGCATTGCCCATCGCACCCTCTGCCCGGCACGCGACACCCCCGAGCCACTGACACAGCACCTCGCCAGGCTGCGCCAGCAACTTGCCCTGCAGACCCGCCGCTTCTGCGACGCCAGCACCTTCACACCACCCGGCCAAGACGCCCCTGCCGGATCTCGGCCCCTGCCGCCGTGCCGGCCCGCCAGGCTGGTCGTGGACCTCCTCGGCAGCCGCTACCTTGCCGCACAGCCCATCGCGGAAATCCGATGTGTTGCCCGAACCCGCAGACGCACCCGCTGCCTGAACCGCGTCCTCGCACTCCGGAAGCCGCACGGCGCCTGGAGGCTCACCACCCTCCTGCCAGGCCGCCCACCGGTACTGCCAGCAACCGAGATCGCCGTCTACGACCTCGAGCACCTCGCTCACCCCGAACAGCAGCGCTGGCGCGCCCAGCGCTGCCCCACCCACGCCCTGATTCCCAAAGCCGCAGACATGGTGCCGGAGGACTGGGAGATCTTCGATCCCCTACTCCACCGCCAGTACATCGCCACCCGGCTGCCCGCCAGCCAGGCCCGGCATCGACGACGAGGGTGAACGTCACGCCGACGCCGTGCAGCACAGCCAGCGGAGAAGCCCCCGACGTTTGGTGAGAACACCCGTCAGCCGGTGCCGCGCTGATCCGACCGGATCACCACGCTGCAACAGCCCATCCAACCGCCCCCTGCCCACGCGATGGAGCGACCACGTGCTCAACCCCACGGACGAACAGACCCACGCCGCCGACCGCTTCCGCGCCGGCGACCACATCGCTCTCCAAGCAGGGGCGGGCACCGGCAAGACCACCACCCTGGCCCTCCTCGCCACAGGAACCAGACGCCGCGGCCGCTACCTCGCCTTCAACAAGGCCATCGCACTGGACGCCGCCAGCCGATTCCCCGCACACGTCACCTGCAAGACCGCACACTCCCTCGCCTACGCCGCGGTCGGCCACCGCTACCGGTCCCGCTTGGGCAGCGCACGCCAGCCCAGCTGGAAGACCGGACAAGCCCTCGGCATCACCAAACCCGTCCGTATCGGAGACAACGACCTCTCAGTCAAAGCCTTCTCCCACACCGTCCTGAAGACCCTCACCCGTTTCTGCCACTCAGCAGACCCCGCGATCACCAGCCGGCACATCCCGCACCTGCGCGGCCTGGACAACGCAGACCAACACGAACAACTCGCCGCCGCCGTAATCCCGTTCGCCCACAAGGCCTGGAAGGACCTACAGCGCCCGGAACAGGGCGTCGTCCGCTTCGAACACGACCACTACCTGAAGATGTGGGCCCTGTCCGAGCCGAAGATCGACGCCGACTTCCTCCTCCTGGACGAGGCACAGGACACCAACCCCGTCGTCGAGCAGGTCTTCACCGCCCAGCGAGGACACGCCCAGCTCGTCATGGTCGGAGACTCCGCCCAGGCCATCTACGGCTGGCGCGGCGCCACCGACGTCATGACCCGCTTCGACGGTGCCCCCCTGGCCCTGACGCAGTCCTTCCGCTTCGGCCCGCACCTCGCCCGCGAAGCCAACCGATGGCTCGCACTCGCAGGGGCACCCATCCGCCTCCAAGGCACGGAGACCATCCCCACCAGGCTCGACACCGTTCAGGACCCCGACGCCGTCCTGTGCCGCACCAACATCGGCGCCATGACCCAGGTCCTCACCCACCTCCAGGCCGGCCGCCGCGTCGCCCTCACCGGCGGCGGAGAAAGCCTGCGCAGCCTCGCCCTCGCCGCCCGAGACCTCAAGAACGGTCGTCCCACCAGCCACCCCGAACTCCTCCTCTTCTCCTCCTGGGGAGAACTCCAGGACTACGCCGCCTACGACCCAGCCGGCAACGACCTCCAGCCCTTCGTCGACCTGATCGACACCCACACACCCGACGCCCTCCTGACCGCGGTCAGCCAACTCGTCGACGAACAACATGCGCAGGTGACCGTGTCCACGGCCCACAAGGCCAAGGGTCGTGAATGGCCAACGGTCCAGATCGGCAACGACTTCAAACCGCCCAAGGACGCTGAGGAACCCGATGCCCAGGGCCGCTCCGTGCCCGGCCCAATCGACGACGCAGAAGCCCGCCTGGCATACGTTGCGGTGACTCGAGCCAGGGGCTGCCTCGACCTCGGAGGCCTGGCATGGATTCATGACCACCCCGGCGGCAACCCGGTGTGACGCGGCCTCGCGCCTCGGGCTACGAAGGCCACGTGCAGGCGACTCCACCACCCGAACAGGCTGGCCGCCGAACGGCCTGTCTCCGGCGCCTTCCTTCGGGTCGGGCAGCTGGGCGGCTGTCTTCGGTCAGGCCGATCTCGTTGCGCGGTTCGGACGACCACGAGTGCAGAGCACGGTGCTCCAGGACGGGGCGCACGACCCGACAGAGGTGGTCGGGAGCGCGCCCGGGTCGCAGGCGCGTCCGGTGCCGGACTGGCTCCAGAGGAAGCAGCGACGGCTGGCGGCCCACCCCTCAGCAGGAGCCGTCGCTCGCCGTGGCGGTGACGTGGTGGTCCTGGCGAAGGAACGGGAAGCGGCTGTCCGGGTCCACCCGCGTCATGGTGATGCGTATGCAGTACTCCTTGTCGGTATCGTCGGTCGAGACGGTGTACCGGTGCGTGTCGCCCGCCACGACGTCACGGGACACGTCGAGACCGAGCCCGGGCCCGGTCCCGCTGTCCTCGACCGCGTCCCTGATCAGGGTTCCGAGTTGCATGTCGGGGCTGACGTACTGCGTGCTTCCATTGAGATTCGCGGTGCCCCGGTGGACAGCCGTGCGCAGTTCGCTCTCGCTCCACCGGGAGCTGTTCCAGAAGGCGATCATGGCGCCAATGGCGATGAACGGCGTGATGACGATGAGCGCGAGGCCCACCGGGTTGCGGTGGTTGTACACATACCGGCTGGTCCCCCAATTGCTCCGTACAAAGACGGGTTCCTCAGTCAATGATCCTCCTTGGTTTCGGGGCAGTGCTGATGCCATGGCTTTCAGCAGGAGCTCGCGGTGACGGTCGCGATGACATCGTGGCGCTCGAGGGCGGCCGGAAAGGGTGCGCTGGAGGCTACCGGCGTCAAGATCAGGCGCATGCAGAGCACCGTTCCGGTGTCTTCCGTGGAGATCCTGTAGCCGACGACACCATTCCCTTGGATGCCCAGCCCGTGGCCCGGACCTGTGCCGGTATCCAGGACCGCGTTGCGGACCAGGTCCTCCTGGGACGTGGCGGCTTGCGTAATGGGGTTTGGCGTTCAGGGTGCCGGCGGCCTGGCGGACAGCCGTGCGAAGTTCGCCCTCGCTCCAGTGCCAACTGCTGTAGAGCGAGGAGAGGACACCGATCGCGAGGACGGGTTGATGTGGTTTCGCACCTGCCGCGAAGCCCCTTACCGAGGGGTGGGGAGCGCGCTGGATGTCGTCTATTTGGAGCCGGCCTCTTTGACGCGGCTCTCGCTGCTACCAGAATGTGGGCGCTGAAGTTGTTCGACGTGGCTGAGGGCTCCGTGGTGTTCCTGGCGCTGCGCTGTCGACCCCCAGCAGAGGAGGACGCCTGATGCCGAACTCGCGTCGCAGCGCCTCGAGGGCGGCGCGATATCCGGACATGCCGTGCACACCGGGGCCTGGGGGTGTCGCGGCCGAGCACAGGTATACGCCGGGCAGGGGTACGCGGTGCGGGCTCATCCGGGGTACAGGGCGGAAGAGGGACTGGCGCAGGGTTACTGCGCCGGTGCTGATGTCCCCACCGACGTAGTTCGGGTTGTATGCCTCGTACTGGGCTGCGGAGATGCCCCGTTGGGCGATGACGGTGCTACGGAATCCGGGTGCGTACTTTTCGATCCGGGCCGTGATCAGTTCGACCGGGTCAGTGGTGTCCCCGTTGGGGACGTGGGCGTAGGCCCACAGCGGCCGTTTGTGGGGGCGGGCCCGGCCGGGGTCGGCGACGGCGGGGTCGACGACGAGTACGAACGGCTCCTCCGTCAGCATCCCGGCGGCGGTGGCGTTCTCGCTGCGAAGGATCTGTGTCCGTGTGCCGCCCAGGTGGACCGTGGTTGCTTGGCCGATGTTCGGGTCGGTCCATGGCACGGGTTCGGAAAGGAGGAAGTCGGCTTTGGCGGCTCCGGGGCCGTAGCGGAATCGGGCCAGCGCACGCTGGTACTGGCGGGGCAGGCGCCCGGCGGTGATGCGGGAGAGCGCCGCGGGGCTGATGTCGAGCAGTATGGCTTTGGCAGGGGGAAGTTCCCTCAGATCGGAGATCATGCAGCCGGTGTGGAGGATCCCGCCGTGCACGGTGATGTCGTCTGCCATCGCTGCGGCGATGGTGCTGCTGCCACCCCGGGGCACCGGCCAGCCGCCTCCGTGGGCCAGGTGGCCCAGCAACATGGCGACCGTGCCGGCGGCGAGCGAGGGCAAGGGTCCAACGGAGTGCGCGGCGACCCCGGTGAGCAGGGCGCGTGCCTGCGGTGTCGCGAACTGCCTGGCGTGCAGGCGGGTTCCGTGCGCGAGGATCCTGCGGGCCAGGAGCAGCGGAGCGGCAAGGTCTCGAGGCAACGTGCCGGGTCCGGACAGCAGGAGCTCGACGACGGCGTCGGAGTGTTCGAGCAGCGGCTCCATGAGGCGCTGCCAGCGGGGGCCGTCGGGCCCGAGGCCAGTGCAGGTGGTGACCAGATCGCGGTAGGCGATTGCGGCAACCCCGTCGGTCAGGGGGTGTGCGTAGCTGGCGGGAGAGTGAAGCAGCTCCACGTTGCGCGCGGTGAGTTCGAATGCCTTGAAGAATGGTGAGGCCACGGCCATGGGGTGGACTGCGGAGCAGATGTCGTGGACGACGTCGCTGTCGAAGAGCGACTCGGTGCGCAGTCCGCCTCCGATGGCTGGTGCCGCTTCGTACAGTTCCACTGAGAGTCCGGCGCGGGCCAGGGTGACGCCCGCAGCGAGGCCGTTGGGTCCGGTGCCGACGATCACGGCATCAGGAGACATGGGCAAGCCCTTCTGCTTGGCATCCGTCGGTTCTGCCAGAACGGCTGCCAGGTCGGAGGCGCCGGGCGTGCTTCTCCGCGGCCGTGACCGGGCCCAGGGCGGAACCGGCCACGGCCTTAGGGAGTTGTGAGCCGTTGCACGGTAGAAGCGGCTCGGCGTGCGGACTACCGAGCGTCGGGTGCGGGTGCGGAAGGCTGCTGGATGGGCCAGTGCGTGATGGAGGTCCGCTGTCCGCAGTCTAGGGCGGCGCCGTCCTTGCAGACGTAGATGCTGCTCGTGGTGGTGGGCGCGTAGTGGACTTTGAAGCTGACGGGTGTGGTGCCCGGCCCGCACTGGGTGGCGATCTTCCGCGCTGGCGTGGGTGCGAAGTCATGGACGGTCATCGACCACAGCGAGAAGCAGCCGGGACCGGTGTTCTTCAACTCGCCCTGGACGGTGAGCGTGGAGGTGAGGATGCTGCCTCCCTTCTCCAGCCACCGGGTACCGGAGGCGGTCGCGGTGCTGTGGGCCGTGGCCCAGGGGACGCCGGTTGCGGCCGAGGCGGTGGTCCCGCTGAGCAGGGCGGCGGCGGCCGAAGTGGCGACGGTGAGCAACTTGAGGGTGCGATGGGGCATAGTGCGCGCTCCAATATCGGAGTTGGTTCGTTCATGGTGGACCGGGCTTGCGGTCAGCTGTGTACCGGCTGCTCGGCGTCGTTGTGTGCCGGCACCGTAGGTTCGGGGCGGGCGGCTGCAGTGCTCTGCCGCCGACGGGGCAGTGCCAGACGCGGATCGTGTCCGTAGGGGGTCAGGAGGAGCAGGAGCCCGGCCCACATGGCGAAGGCGAAGCTCCACAGGCCCATAACGACCGCGATGCTCAGGTGGAACAGCACGCCGGCGGGCAGGAGCATCCAGCGGATCCTCTGGGGCAGCAGCAGTGCCGCGGCCAGAACGATCTCCAGGACCAGCGGGCCCCAGGTCATGGCGGCGACGCCGACGGGGTTCTCCGCGAGGGCGCTCAGGGCCGGACGCAGCCAGCCGGGTGCTCCGAAGGCGTAGTTGTTGATCCAGTAGTACAGGGCGCTCCCGTCGGCCCACTCGGCGTGCGGGAGCTTGGCCACGCACGACTGGAAGTAGATGACGGACATCTGGATCCGGGCCAGGGTGATGGCACTGACACCGATGAGGGCCCAGGTTCCGCGGCCGGCCGTTTCGTCGGGCCGGGGCTCGGGCTGGCGCTGCCAGTGCCAGCGGCGGGGGTCGCCCACGGCCACGAGCACCAGGAGCAGGGTGAGGATCCAGGTGACCTGGTCGCCGCCGTCCGGGATGGAGATTCCGGTGAACACGCTGAAGGCGATATACGCGTGGGGCACGGCGGTGTATCGGGGCCGCCAGCCGCTCGCCGCGATGACCAGGACGAGGCAGCAGGCCCACCGTACGGCTTCGAAGTGGTCGGGGGAGACCAGGCAGAACGCGCCCGCCCCGGTAACCCCCCGGCACAGCGGGTACTGCCCGACCGTGGCGACCTCCCGGAACAGGGTCGCGCTGTCGCTGAAGGCGAGGGTGCCGAGGGTGCCGAGGGCCAGGAGGGTCCGGGCCAGGCCGTAGCCGGCCGCCCAGGGCAGGGCGATGGTGCGTCGGCGCATCAGCAGGTCACCTCCAGCACCATCACGCGTTCGGTGGAGTGGGATTCGGGCACGAGGTCGCGCCACGCGTACGGCGTGGGGCGTTCCTGCAGCAGCCCGACGGTGCCGCACAGCGTGGGGTCGGGAGAGCCGTTGCGCACCTCACGGGCTGCAGCGCCGGAGTTTGCCAGGCAGGTCTCGCTGCTGTCGGTGCAGTCGCGCCAGTCGTCCTTCTGCGCGGCCGCCAGCAGCATCGCGATCTCTACGCCCTGCGCCCGCGATTCACGGTCGAGTCCGAACGCGTTGTGCGGGGAGGAGTGTGGAGTGAGCGACAGCGCACGCCAGCCGTTCGAGGACTTCTGGTACGGCACGACCTCGGGATCCCTGGGGGACTTGGTGAAGAAGGCCCAGCCCTGGGGGGCCAGATTGACGACGGTGTGCTTCACCTCTGACTGTGCCGGCAACGTGATGACGTTCTTCGGGACCTGTTCCTGGATCGCGTAGAGGGCGATGACCGACCAGACGGCACACACGACGGCGACCGATCTCACCGACACGGATACGGTGCCGGTCCCGCGATGGGTGAACGCGGCACAGGCCGAGCGAATTCTGTTGTTCATGGGGTGTGGAGGGTCCTCTGCCGCAGGTATGTGAACACCGCTGGCGGGGTGGAGGGTCTGCAGCCCCTCCACCCCGCCAGGTGTGGCCTTAGGCGGTCTTGAGGGCCTTGGTCACCTGGGCGACGGCCTCGTCCTTCGACAGCGGGGTGCCGTCACCCGTGGTGGGCTGCGGGCTCCAGAACCAGTTCTTGCCCTTGACGAAGTTCGCACCCACCGCGACGGTCACCGTCACGACGGCACCGGCCGCGGTTACGACAGCGGCGACGTGGACGACCGCGGCGCCCACGGCGACGGTCACGCCGCAGAGCTGGCCGTTCTCGACCGGGGTGGCCGTGTCCGACTTCTGCGCCACCGACAGCAGCATGTCCTGCGCGTCCGTGACGGCCTTCTCGACCTTGCGCGGGTCACCGCTGCGGGTCTTCGCGCTGAGCTCGGCGAAGAAGCCCGGCGACCGCTTGTTGATCAGATCGATGACGGCGTTCGACGCCCGGATCTCGTCCAGGTCGTCGTTGTCCAGGTGCTGGCGGGCCTCCGCGAACAGGTCCAGCTGCGACAGGCCGCGGCCGACCTCTCCCTGCCCGAAGAACAGGCCGCGGAAGACCTGCTCGCCGTCGGCCTTGGCCGAGACAGGTGCTGCGGCAGCAGCAGCCTTGACCGGCTCGGCGGTGGGGTTGGCCACCGCCGACGGAGCCGCAGCGACGCACAGGGCGGCGGCGGTCATTCCGGCCACCAGCAGGGTTCCACGCTGTTTGATGTTCACTTCTATCCCCTCGTTTAGAAAAACACGCAGGGGGGCGTTAAGGCGTGCAATACGCGAGTCCCCCGACACGTGATCTTGCCTTCAAGATGTTCGCACAAGGAATGATCACGGGTCGAGCGAATATGACGGCACTCACAATCGATTAAATGGAGGAATATCTTCCGATGCGGCTGGGGTGGATATTGGCCAGTGGCCGAAAGTCTTCATTCTTGGACCGGGTTGCACCGTCGCACCGGAGTCGGTGGCTGAATGTGAATGATTGATGGCTCGAATGCGGCTCATGGTGCCGGAGGTGTCATTCAGGGCGCCCGGCGGAAAGGGTGTTGAGAAGTGCAGCGCCTCGCTCAGCGTCATCGACGCTCACGGCGAACTCGGCTCCCTTGCGGGGGTGGACGACCAGGCACTCGCCAGCCCGGAGCATCACGGTGGTGCCCAGACCGCTGAGCCGGTACCCCCAGCCGCCGACCTGGGCCGGAGTCCGTGACTCGGCGCGGGAGGACTCGATGTCCTGCGGCGCCCAGCGTCGCGCCGGCCAGCCGAGGGGGCCGAAAGCCACCTCCAGGCCCTTCTCCGTCACGCGTGCCTGTACGGAGGAGAAAGCCAACGTCAGGACTGAGGCGAGCGCGAAGGGGGTGACAACCGCCCACTGCATGCCGGTAAGCAGACCGCAGGCTGCGGCGAGGACGGCGGCGAGCGCCGCGACGCCCGTGACGGCCGCGACGAGGTGCAGCCAGGGGTTCGTGGTGCGGGAGAGCCAGACGAAGCGCTCCCCTGCGGGGATCTCCATAGGCGTGCCTCCGCCAGCCTCGACAGCATGGGAAGGCAGTTCGCCGCGCCGCCCGGCGATCCAGCCGAGCGCGCCGGCGGCCAGCGCGGCCGCGAACGTCAGGGTGATTCCCAGGCCTACGGAGCCCGCCTCCTGCCAATCGGCGCGGTCCAGGTTCGCGCGGACTATCGACGCCTGGACGCCCGCCATGAAGACGCCCGTGAACGCCAGCGTTGCACCGGCCCATGACGGGGTCGATGCGCTCGTGCGCCGTGTCGTGAGGATGGTCCCGAGTGCCAGCGCAGCCCATATGAGGGCCGGGAACGCGGAAGCTGCCCACAACGGCATCGACCCGTCGGGTGCCTCGCCGCCCCAGTGCGTGGCCACCCGCTCGGGCAGCCGGCCGCTCGTGGCCAGGGGCAGTGCGGCCAGCAGAGCGAAGACGCCTGTGATCCACACGGCAGCCCCCCACCTTGCGCCGCCCGGTCGCTTCATACGGTCAGTCACGAAAGCCCCCTGATCATTTCAATGAGATCGCTCTTGCTGTAGCCCAGTCGTGCCGCGTCGGCCACCAACTCGCGTGCCCGCTCGAGCAACTCGGACCGTTGTCCCGCGCCCTGGGCCACGGTGACCCCGCGGCCCCGGCGGAACTCCAGAACTCCTTCGTCCCGCAGAGCTCGCAGGCCGCGGAGCACGGTGTTGGCGTTCACGCCCAGCGCCAGGGACAGGTCCCGGGCCGGTGGCAGCCGATCTCCCGGCGCACACTCCCCTTCGGCGATGGCGTGCCTGATGGCTCCCGCCACCTGCTCGTGGAGAGGCCGGCTGTCTGTGGTGTCCAGTCTCAGCAGCATGATGCTATTGAGAGTAGCACCAAGTTCTTCATATGGAAGGGGCGCTACCCGGCCAGGGGGTGTGCTTGGTGGAGATGGTGCCCCCGGTGTCGGCGCTGAAGGGCAGTGAGGGCTCGATATGGGTGTCAGCACCCATATCGAGCGGAGCGATGACCTGGAATAGTGATCATCCGTGCAGCACGGCGCTTGTCGGCGCTCGAGAGTCATTGCTGCCTTCGAGGCTTCGCGTGCGACTCTCTTATGTGTTCACTCGCAAAGTGACTGTTCTGGATCCGAATGAGATCCGGAACTCTTGCCCGCCATGCATTCCTGCTCTTCTGGCGCTGATGCATTATTCGCAGGCGAGGTATGGGCCGGCCGGAAAGACGTCACCCCTGAGCCCGGGCCGAGCGGGATCACGCCCCTCCACCCGACGTGAAGAGCTCCTGCGTCTTCGGTGCGGGAACGGCCATCGGTGTCCTGTGCGGGTCGACTGGTCCGAGTGGCGCGGAGTTCTGCCTACCGCGGTTGATTGGCGACATCGGCGGCGCTCGTTGTCGTGTCCAGCTCTCAGTGCATCGGTCCGCCTGGGCATCCCCAGCGCGCTATTTGGCGAAACAGGCAGGCCTGCTGCTGCGTAGCGACCGCCCCACACCGGCTACACTTGCAGAATTATGCAATTTACAAAATCCGGATTGGGTGGACGGGGGTTGTGGTGTGGCCGGATTCGAGGAAGCGGCGCTGGAACGGGTTCGCTTGGCGCAGGCTCGCCTCCGGGCTGCGCAGGAAGCTGACGACGCCATCGAGGAAGCGCAGGCCGTCGAAGAACTGGAGGACGCTATGCGCATGGCCCGCGATCACGGCGTGAACACCGGCGACGAGGGCAGCCCGTGAACTCGATGAAACCGCCGCCTGGCCCGAGGCGGCGGCGATGAGCCGGCACCCCAGCGGCCAGCCGACCTTGCCGCAAGCGCGCCGGCACGCGTGGACGGTGCCGCTGGTGCCGGGCTCCGTGCGGGCCGCCCGCGAGCGTACCGAGCGTTCGTTGGTCTTGTTCGGCCTGCAGAGCACCTCGGCCCTGTTCGGCGTGACACTCCTGGTTGTCAGCGAGCTCGTGACCAATGCCATCCGCCATGCCCAGCAGGCCCCGGACGCCGAGATCACACTCCACATGACCGAGCACCTGCTCGTAGTCGCCGTCGCAGACCTGGACTCGCGCCCCATAGCGCTGGCCGACACCGGCCGGCCCGGACGGGGGCTGCGCACGGTGGCCGATCTGGCCCGCGCCTTCGGCGGTGATGTCCGTATCGAGCCGGCTTCCACAGGGCGCGGCAAGAGCGTCGTCGTCCGCTTCGTCCTGCCGGAAGGCACGCCGTGAGCAGTAGGGAGGAACCCGCTGTGCAGCTCTACCAGATCACCTACCTGGGCCCCGACCCCCGGCCGGACACCCGCATGGTGGAGGCGGTGGAAGTACAGGCCGTCATCGCGCAGGCCAGTGCCCGCGGGATGCAGGTCTTCGTGCGCCCCTACACCCGCCCACACACGCCGAAGGAAGCGCGCCATGACGGACAACACCCCTGAGAAGTGCACCCCGGCGAACCAGGAGAGGTGGAAGGAGAAGGGTGTAGCGCTGCGCGCCTTCTTCTACATTTTCGGCACGCATGTCTTCGCAGGGTTCATCTGGCTGCTGTTCTACCTGGGCCAGCACGCCCAGAAGTGACACCGGGCTGGCGGCCGCCGCTCTGCAGCAGGGTCTTGTGGTGCGGCATCGTTCAGTGGGCCCGAGATGTGTGTGGTCGGGTACTGAGCAGTTCGGCGAGACCTTGGCGGGTGGCGGCGATGACCACTCTGTCGTTGGGGCCGAGGAGGTGTCCGGGGTGGAGGTTGAAGAGGAGCCCGCTGACGTGGCTCTGACCGTCGAGGCGAGTAGCCCGTAGGTCGGGGCGCCGTTCGGCGGGGTCGGCGGTGTCCAGGGCAAGGATGCGCCAGCGGCCCGGGTTGAAGGTGTCGGCGATGGTGCGGCCTTCGAGCTGGGGCAGGCCGTCCACATCGATGGCAGCGAAGAGCAGGACTCGGCGCTCCACTGGTATGGCGCCCAGGATCTGACGTCCCATCATGGCGGTTGCGAAGGCGGGGGCAGCCAGCGAGGTGACGCTGCGGCTGCGGGTCACCGCCTGGGGGTGGGCGGCGCGCAGGGTGCGGTGCACGGCGGTGGCGAACTCGTCGTCGTACAGGCGCAGCGCCACTCTGAGGCCGGGTGTGCTGGTGCGGGCGCACAGGATGGCCTCGAGGTTGGTGGTGTCGGAACTGGTGAGCGCGAGGAAGGCGCGGGCCCGGTGGATGTGTGCGGCTTCGAGGACTCCGTCCTGGGTGACGTCGCCAAGGACCACAGGTACGTGCAGGCGGCGGGCCAAGGAGATGCCTCGCGCCTCGGGGTCCTCTTCCACGCAGACGACGGGGATCTCGAGTTCGCGCAGGCGCGCCAGGACGCGGGTGCCGACCTTGCCGAGGCCGAGCAGCACGACGTGATCGGCGGTGCCGCGTGGTGGCCGCCGCAGGCTGGTGGCCGAGCGGAAGGAACCGAAGGCTTCGAGGACGGCGGCGACCAGGACCGGGAGGAGCAGCAGGCCGACAAGGCCCGTGAACAGCTGGAGGAGCTGGCGTTCGGTGGGGTCGCCGACGGCCGGGTCGTTGATGGAGAAGAGGTCCAGGAGGGTGACGTAGGCGGCGTGGGCGAGGGCGTCGTCCGTGGTGACCCAGGAAGTGAAGGCGATGGCGAAAACGGCGGCCGTGAAGGCGGCCAGCGCAAAGCGGACCCGGCGGGAGAAGAGCTCCATCACGGGCAGCCCGGCTGTGCCGATTCGTTCACGCCGGGTGGAGCGAGGGGAGTTGGAGACGGCTTCGAGGACGATGGCGCCGCGCTGTGCCGAGTGCGCGATCTCCATGGAAGCCGGGAGGAGCTGTGGACCGGCGGGTCCGCTGCGGTCCGAACCGTCGGATCCGGCAGGGTCGTCCGTGGTCGATGACAGCAGGGCCAGGGTGCACAGGGCGGGCGTCGTGGCCTCGCGTCGTTGGCGTGGGGTGTGTTCTCTCGCCCGGAAGAGCAGACCGTCGGCCTGGAGGACCTTGCTGGTTCCCGCGACGACAGCGGCCACCAGCGCGGGCGCGGCGGTGTCGGCGTCAGAGAGCACCGTGGTCGTCGAGTCGGCGCCCGCCGGGGTGTCGGCGACGGCTGCGGCCTGGTCCAGGAGTTCGGCGAGATAGCTGCCGAGCTTGCGGTTGTAGAGGCGGATGACCAGACGGATCCGCGGGTTGAGGCGGCGGGCCGTGAGCGCAATACGGATGTTGGTCTCGTCGTCCTCGTACACGAGGGCGAGCGCGACCGCCTGCGCGACGCCGGCCTCGCGCAGCGCGGTGGCGTCCGGCGCCGCCTCCACCACTCGGGTGGAACAAGCGAGTTCCGGTCCGACCGAGTCGGCGTCGGGCAGCACGAGCGTGACCTGCTGCCGGTAGATGTCACGGAGCTCACCCGCCAGCCGGACCGCGAGCGCGTCGTCACCACACACGACCATCAAGCCCGTGCTCTGAGACTGCTGGTTCAGGGAAGCCATCCGCTACCGACCCTGCGCAGGGAGGAGCCGGCACAATGCCCGCCGCCTTCGGGGGGCCGGGAGCAGCGGCGATAACCCATTCCGCTTGCGGCAGCGCGGGCGCAGTCGGACGGTGCCGTCGGTCAGCGGCATCTGGGCATGCAACATTTCTTCCCCCGTGAGTTGTGCATCAGGACAGGTCCGTGCGGCCCAGCCAGGAGGGCCGCAGCGGTACTCCGTCCTCGTCGCACCCTTCGTCGGCTACCGGCGACGGCTCCGCTGGCACCGGTGCCGGAGAGGGCGCGGTTTCATGAGCTCGTGGTGGCTCGGCAGTGTCCTGCCGTGGAGGCTCCGGGCGGTCGGTGTCCTCCAAGAGCTCAGCGATGCTGAAGCGCGTCGCGTAGGACTGCCATGCACCGTCGATCACCAGGAGGAACCCGTCGCTACTGCGCAAGAGGCGGCGGCGCTTGGGGCTCCGTGGGTGCTCGGGGCTATATTCTCGGGCCCGCCTCTCCAACTCCTCCAGGGCCTCCTCCCGTGAGCCCTCCACGTGCGTGAGGACATAGGCTTCCGTGCGCTTGCGTTCCCCCAGGCCCACCGTGGCCTCGACGACCAGCCCCCACGTCGTCATGTCCACCTCCTCAGCCCCTGAGGCACTTCGCGACACTGCCGGGAGGAGATCCCCCCGGCGAGGGGCCTGCCCATCGGGCGACCAGGCTGTGCGATGTCGTGGCAGGGGCGGGCACGACCGCCGAGCCGCCAGGCGCGAACGGCCCGGCAGGACCACTTTCCACTCATCCGCCCGCCCGCCAGTTGACCTGCTGCGTCTCGGCATGCGCAGCCCTGATGCTGGTCGTAGCCCCCGGCATTCCCTGCTTCTCCCTGTCCCGACACATGGCTGGCACACGGCCCGGAACACCATCCGCCTTGCGAACTTCCCGTCATTCAATGGGGTCGCGGCTGGAACCGTCACCCGGCGCCACTCTGCAGTCCGTTGATGATCTTGTCCATACATGCTGACACCCATATCCCGCCGCCTGGTCGGTGGGGATCCAGCGGTTCATGGACCCCCTGCCAGGCCCGGCCGAACAGGTCTGCCCCCGCGCGGCGGCCGTTGGACTCCGGGTCCCCGTCACGATGCCGGGTGTTGGGTCCTGAGGTCGAATCGGCCTACGACAGAGGCCTTTCGGCGGCGGTGTCCGCATTGTGGCCGTGGATCTCCCGGCCGGCCAGAGCGATAGCAGTGAGGTTGAGAGGGAAGGCGAGGAGGGCAGCCGGGTCTGGGATGCCGATACTGCGAAGAAGGCTCATCACGGCTGCAGCGATGAGCAGGGCGAGGGGGAGGAAACGACGCCAGGCAGGCAGAGTACGGATACGGGCTGCCTTGAGGGTGACGGCAAGAGCGCAGGCGAAGAGGAACGCGTACAAGGCGAGGGGCAGCAGCACGGGCGGGGCCGGTTTCTTGTCTGGGAAGGGCAGGTCACGGCTCGATGAGACCAGCGCGGATGGCATAGCGAGTGAGTTCGAGGCGATCGCGCAGGCCGAGTTTCTGCAGCAGGTTGGCCCGGTGGCGTTCGACCGTCTTGGGACTGATGACGAGGAGGTCGCCGATCTCCTTGGAACTGTGGCCTTCGACGACGAGCTTGAGGATTTCCTCTTCGCGTTCGGTGATGGGCCGCTCAGGGATCGGGCCGCCGGTGCGGGCGCGGTCGAGGTACGTGCGGATGAGGGCGGTCTCGGCGCCCGGGTAGATGAACGGCTCGTCGCGCAGCGCCGCGCGGCAGGCTTCGACGAGGTCGCGGTCGGCGACAGATTTCAGGACGTAACCGGAGGCGCCGGCGCGCAGGGCTTCGAAGAAGTACTGCTCGTTGTCGTACATGGTCAGCATCAGGATCCGCAGACCGGGGCGGATGCGGGCGAGTTCACGGGCGGCTTGCAGGCCGCTTTGGCGGGGCATGGCGATGTCAAGCACGGCGAGGTCGATGTCGAGGGAGCGGGCCTGCGCGACGGCTTCGACTCCGTCAGCGGCCTCGGCAACGACGGTCAGATCGGGTTCGGCGTCGAGGATGAGGCGTACGCCGCGGCGGACGAGGGTGTGGTCGTCGGCGAGCAGGATGCGGGAGGGCCCGAGGCCGGGGTGGGTCATCGCGTGGGCCTCGTGGTGTCGGTGATGTCCAGCCGGACCTGGGTGCCGCCGTACGGGCTGGCGCCGACGTAGAGTTCGGCGCCGATGAGCAGGGCGCGTTCGCGCATTCCCCGGATGCCGGCACCCTCGGGTGCCTCACCGAGACCGTGTCCGTTGTCCCGGACCAGCAGTCCGATGCCGCCGCGGGGCAGGGGACGCAGGTGGACTTCGACACGCGTGGCGCCGGAGTGGCGGGCGGCGTTGGTCAGGCCCTCCTGCGCCACGCGGTAGAGGACGAGTTCGGTGGCCGGGCCCAGATGAGGCAGTCCGGGGGTGATGTGGGCGGTGACACCCAGGCTCGAGGTGGTGAACTCGCCAGCCAGGGAGCGCAACGCGCTGTGCAGGCCGAGCTCTTCCAGGACACCGGGGCGCAGACGGCGGGCGATGCGGCGGATCTCGTCGAGACTGGCGCGGGTGGCCTCTTGGGCTTGGTGCAGATCGGTGCGGACCGGTTCGGGGGCGCGATCGGCAACGTGCTTGAGCTGGAGGAGGACGGCGGTGAGAGTCTGGCCGATCTCGTCGTGGAGTTCCTGGGCGATGCGTTTGCGTTCGCCCTCCTGAGCGGTAAGTACTCGGCCACTGCTGGTGGCCCGTTCGGCTTCAAGGCGGTCCAGCATGGCGTTGAAGGTCCGGGTGAGTGCAGCGATCTCCCCGCCGCCGGTGACGGCCGGGCGGGTGCCGGGCCTCAGGAGGTCGGCGGTGGCCATAGCCCGGCTGAGTCTGGCAAGCGGGTCCAAGCCGACCCGCAGGAGGACAGCGTTGATGACCAGCATCGCGGCGAGCCCGCCAAGCAGCACGAGCGCCTCCCCGAACAGGACCGGCGTGGAGACGGTGACCGGGCCCAGCAGCAGGGCCACGGCGACGGCCAGAACACCTGCGTTCAGGAGGAAGATCCGCCAGTACAACGACACGGCCGCACGCCTTTCCAGCCGGTCTCCCGGCATCCGCCACGGCCGCCTGGCCGCCCCGCCTCCAGGCACTGTGACCTGCAGCGGAACCGACTTCCCCGCCCCATCCTCACGCCAGAGGACGGCGGCTGTCCATCCGTGTAGGCACCCATATTTCGAACATGCGAAAAGTGGCACGATGGGCCCGCCGAGCGGCTCTCTCCTGCCCGAGACGAAGCGTCCGCCGTAGCGGCATCACGTACGAAAGCGAACACGAGGGGGGACAGCTGTGCCTGCTCCACGGATGAGCACCACGCCACTGCCCGGCATCGGGGTCCAGTACGACCTCACCACCCGCGAACACCGCCACCTGTCGGTGATAGCGCACCGGGACGGCACGCGGACGGTGAACCTCTACCGCGCCGATGACCCCGACGCCTGCGGGCAGTCCCTCCACCTGACCTCGGCGGAGACCACCTCGCTGATCGACGCGCTGATGCCGGCGCACCACAGCCCCAACCTGCTGCACACCACCGATCTCGGGCTGGTGGCCGAGCGGATCGAGCTGTCCGGGCACTCGCACTGGAATGGCCGGGTGCTGGGCGAGACCCGGATGCGGACCGAGACGGGCGTCTCGATCGTGGCCGTGCTGCGCCGCGCGGAGGCCCGCCCCTCGCCCGCGCCGGACTTCCGCCTGGCCGGCGGGGACACCCTCATCGTGATCGGCACCCGCGAGGGCGTCGACGCCGCCGCCTCCATACTCGGACGGGAGTGACGCCTGTGCATTCCGCTCTCTTCCTGATCGAGTTCGGCGCGATCATCCTCGGCCTGGGCCTGCTGGGCCGGGTCGCCGGACGCCTGAAATTCTCGCCCATCCCTCTCTACCTCCTGGCCGGACTTGCATTCGGCACAGGAGGAATCCTTCCGCTGCCCGCCAGCGAAGAGTTCGTCGCGATCGGCGCCGAGATCGGCGTCATCCTCCTGCTGCTGATGCTGGGCCTGGAGTACACGGCCAGTGACCTGGTCTCCAACCTGAAGACCCAATACCCGGCCGGATTGGTCGACTTCACCCTGAACGCCCTACCCGGCGCCGTGGCAGCGCTCCTGATGGGCTGGGGCCCCGTCGCCGCCGTGGTCCTGGCAGGGGTCACCTGGATCTCTTCCTCCGGCGTCATCGCCAAGGTCATGGGCGACCTCGGCCGTGTCGGCAACCGCGAAACCCCAGTCATCCTGTCCATCCTGGTCCTCGAAGACCTCGCCATGGCGGTCTACCTGCCGATCATCACCGCCCTCCTCGCCGGGGTCAGCCTCGCCGCGGGCAGCGCGACCCTGGCCATCGCCCTCGGCGTCGCCGGAGCTGTCCTGTTCGTCGCAGTCCGCTACGGGCGCCACATATCCCGCTTCGTCTCCAGCGACGACCCCGAGAAACTCCTCCTCGTCGTCCTCGGCCTGACCCTGCTCGTCGCGGGCATCGCCCAGCAGCTCCAGGTCTCCGCAGCCGTCGGCGCCTTCCTCGTCGGCATCGCCCTCTCCGGTGAGGTCGCCGAAGGCACACACACCCTGCTGAGCCCGCTGCGGGACCTGTTCGCCGCCGTGTTCTTCGTGTTCTTCGGCCTACACACCGACCCCGCGAGCATCCCGCCCGTGCTGCTGCCCGCGCTCGCGCTCGCCGTGGTCACAGCGGGTACGAAGATCGCCACCGGGTACTGGGCGGCCAAGCGCGCCGGCATCGGGGTCAAGGGGCGCTGGCGGGCGGGCGGCACACTGGTGGCCCGCGGCGAGTTCTCCATCGTCATCGCCGGACTCGCCGTCACGGCCGGCATCGAGCCCGCGATGGGACCGCTCGCGACCGCATACGTCCTGATCCTCGTGGTGATCGGGCCGCTCACCGCCCGCTACACCGAACCCGTTGCGGCCTGGGTCGGCCGCCGCCGCACCCCCTCAAAGCCGCTCCTGGCCGCGGTGCCGTCCCAGCCCGGACCTCGGGAGGACCTCAAGGAACAGACCCAGGATCCGGCCGGCCGCGCGTGAGTGAGGACACCTGGGCGGCGATCACCAGCCGAGAGACCGTGCTGCTGCTCGCCGCCCTGGCCGTCTACCTCGGCGGCGCGGTCGGCTTCGCCCACCGCCTGCCCCGCCTCCTGGCGCGTCACCCGGGCTGGCGCCAGGACACCGAACACGACCCGATCTCCAGTGTGGTCACACTTACCGTGCTGATCGTCCTGTGGCCGGCGACCGCCCTGTACCTGGCCTGCAAGGTCGAGGGCGGTCGCCGCGATCGGTGACGAGGCCGTCCGCGGGACGGCCTTCGCTGCGGACGCGCCCCCGCCAGCATGCTGATCTATGCAGGTACATGTGCTCACCGCCTTGCAGGCGGCCACGATTGCGGTGGCCGTTGGAATCGGGACTGCCGTCGTCTGGACGATCCGTGACCGGACGTGTCGCCTTCCCGTGGCTTCGCCGCAGCGTGAGGCGGCCGTTGTCTGGGGTGTGGGAGCGCTCGTGATGGTTAGGCGCTCGTGGGGGCGCCAGCATCGCCCCTCGGGGTTTTCGTGCCGCTCCTGATGGCCGGTGTCGCCGTGGTCGGATTCGCGCAGGTCTCCCCGCACCGGAACAGCTCATAGGTCAGTCGGTGTCGCCGACGGCGGGTTCCGACCTGCCGTGTTCGCCGAGCCAGCGGGCGAGCTTGCCCCGGCGGCCAACAGCGCGCAGGCGTCGCTCGGTGGCCTGCCGGGTGGCCGGGGTGGTGACCAGGAGCAGCTCGTCGCCGGCTGCGAGGACCGTGTCGGGGCCGGGTACCTGTGTAACGCCATCGCGGACGAGGAGGGTGACTACCGCTGGTGAGGGGAGTCGCAGTTCGAAGACGGCGACGCCGTGGAGGTGCGAGCCGGGCGGGATGGCGACGGTCAGGAGGTCGGCGTCAAGGACGTCCAGGGGCGCGCTCTCGACCTGGATCTCCCTCACAGCCCCGGGCCGGGCGATGTGCAGAAGGCGGGCCATGGCGGGCAGGGTGGGGCCCTGGACGAGGGTGAAGACGACGACGAGGACAAAGACGATGTTGAGCAGGTGCCGGGAGCCCTCGACAGCCGCGACGATCGGGAAGGTGGCCAGGACGATCGGCACGGCGCCGCGCAGGCCCGCCCAGGAGATGAAGGCCTGTTCCCGCCACGGGGTACGGAAGGGCAGCAGGCAGGCTGCGACCGAGACCGGGCGGGCGATCAGCAGCAGGACCAGGCCGACCGCGAGGGCGGGCAGGACCGCGGCGGGCAGTTCGCTGGGGTCGACGAGCAGTCCGAGCATGACGAACAGGCCGATCTGGGCGAGCCATCCGGTGCCCTCGGCGAAGGAGCGGGTCGCCGCGCGGTGGGGCAGGCGCGAGTTGCCCAGGACCAGCCCTGCCAGGTAGGCGGCGATGATGCCGCTGGCGTTGACGAATCCGCCGGCGGCGAAGGCGATGATGCCGAAACCGACGGTGGCCAGCGGGTAGAGGCCGGTGGCCGGCAGGGCGATGTGCCGCAGCGCGGCCACCCCGATTCGGCCGACGGCCAGCCCCAGCAGTCCGCCGACGACCAGCTGGTAGACGACGTTGCCGAGGATCGCGGCGGGGCCGGGGAGGTCGGCGGCGGCGGTGGAAAAGACCAGGACCAGGATGATCGTGGGGGCGTCGTTGAACCCGGACTCCGCCTCCAACAGACCGGTGGTCTTCCGCGGAAGGGGCAGGGAGCGCAGAACGGCGAAGACCGCGGCGGCGTCGGTGGACGAGACGATCGCGCCCAGCAGCAGGGCCAAGTGCCAGTCCATGCCCAAGAGGTAGTGGGCCCCGGCGCCCGTGACCGCCACGGACACGGCGACGCCGGCGGTGGCCAGTACACCGGCCGGTGCCAGCCGGCGCTTGACGTCGGGCCAGTGGGTGCTCAGGCCGCCCTCAACGAGGATGACCGCGAGGCCTGCAGTGCCCAGAGACTGGGCTAGCTGCGCGTCATCGAACTCGATGCCGATTGCATCCTCGCCCGCGATCACGCCTACGGCGAGAAACAACAGCAGGCTCGGCAGGCCGAGCCGGTGCGC
This sequence comes from Streptomyces sp. A0592, assembly GCF_004795115.1. NCBI lineage: Bacteria > Bacillati > Actinomycetota > Actinomycetes > Kitasatosporales > Streptomycetaceae > Streptomyces > Streptomyces sp. A0592. The sequence goes on along the minus strand of NZ_SSBM01000020.1, from coordinate 7,765 downwards.
GGCCCGGGCGGCGGCGATGCTGGCCATGAGGACGACGCCGCCCACCAGCAGCACCAGGTACAACTGCTGCAGCGTCACAGTGCGCTCCCCTCTTCCAGACGCTGGCCGCAGGCTAGGGCTTGCGTCGGCGGAGACTGCGCCACTCGAGGCGCCGCAAGCGCAGGGGGCGCCGGCGGGTGGTGTCGAAGAGGTTCACCGCGAGCGCGGCCATGACCAAGCCTGCCGCCAGCAGTAGCCCCTGCGGCACCATCGCACCGGTGACCACGGCAGCAACGGCAACGATCATGGCCAACCAGGCTCGTCCGCGCCGGTACTCGCGGGGTCGCCGAGGCCGGCCCTTGCCCAGGCCTTGGGCGAAGCGGGGATCGTCGTGCCGCAGCGCGGCTTCGAGGTCGGCGATCCTCTCGTCGTCTGATTCCGGCATGGTCCTTCACTCCCTTCCGCAGTCAGGCGAGTGCGAAGTAGCGCAGCCACACATAGACCCCGGCCAATACCGTGGTGACGGCGGTGACGACGAGGCCGTATCGGCTGAACTGCCAGAAGGAGATGTGGTGTCCGGCGCGGTCTGCGATGCCGACGGTGACGACGTTGGCGGAGGAGGCGATGATCGTGGCGTTGCCGGCCAGGTCGGCGCCCAGCGCGAAGGACCACCACAGCACTTGGGCCTGCTCGCCTCCCCCGGAGGCGGTGACGATCTCGGAGACGATCGGGCTGGTCGAGGCGACGAAGGGGATGTTGTCGATGACCGCGGACGGCACGATCGATCCGAAGAGCAAGGCCATGGAGGCGCCGAACAAGTTGCCGTCCAGTGCGTGGGCGGCCGCCTGGCCAAGGTCGGTGAGGATCCCTGTCTGGACCATGGCGCCGACCATCACGAACAGGCCGGCGAAGAATGCCAGGGTCTCCCATTCGACGTCCGCCGCGACCTTGCGCGCATCGAGCCGGGATGCGGCGAGGAGGATCAGGCCGCCGGAGATCGCCACGACCGACGGCTCCAGGTGGAGGGTGGTGTGCAGGACGAAGCAGGCCATCACGATCGTGACGACGATGCCGCTGATGGCCAGGAGCCGGGCGTTGGTGATGGCGTCCCGCTCGCGCATGGCCATGACGTGCGCGGCGCGCTCGGGGTCGTAGGAGAAGGTGCCGCGGAACATCCAGCGGGCCATCACCGCGAACACCACGACCAGCAGGGCCGCGATGGGTGCCATGTGGAGCAGGAAGTCGTTGAAGGAGAGTCCGGCGCGGGAGCCGATCATGATGTTGGGCGGGTCGCCGATCAGGGTGGCGGCGCCGCCGATGTTGCAGGCCATCACCTCGGCGATCAGATAGGGCACGACCGGGACGCCCAGCTTGGTGCAGACCGCGATGGTCACGGGGGCGATCAGCATGACGGTGGTGACGTTGTCCAGCCACGCCGAGAGGAACGCGGTGGCGAAGATCAGCAGCACCATCAGCCGGTAGGGGCGGCCGTGAGACCGTTTGGCGGCCCAGATCGCTACGAACTCGAACAGCCCTGTGCGTTTGAGGACGGCGACGATCAGCATCATGCCCAGGAGCAGGAAGATGACGTTCCAGTCGATCCCGGCCATGTCGGAGAAGAAGGCGTGCTCGGGGCTGGTCGCCCCAATGAGCAGCATGACGACCGCACCGCCCAGGGCTGCGGCGACCCGGTGGACTTTCTCCGTGGCGATCAGTATGTAGACGATCCCGAACACCGCAACGGCCAGCCACGCGGTGACACTCATGGCGGGCCCGACCAGCCAGTGCCGGGGTGACGCGGAGAGGGCGGCGGGGTCGTCATCGGCGCGGCTCCGTTCACAAGTGCTGCCGCGAGCACCCGCGCCCCACAGGGGCCGCCCCGAACAGAGGGTGCTCCAGACCACCACCATCACCTGGCGCCCCGGCCCGGCGCATCGGGGTCAACACCCATCTTCATGGCCCGGCTGCGGAGGGTCTCCTCTCAATGGCCCGTTGCGAATGATCGCGGTGCGGGCCCACGTCCACGCCAGGCAGCCACCAGACCCGGCCCATCAGCGCCCGGCGTGCAACCGCACACCTCCTGCCCGGCATACGCGACGGCCGCTCGCCGGAATGCGCCGGCCGGTCTCCAGGTGCGCCACCCGACGCAAGGGTCAAGAGGTAGCAAAACGGGCATATTTAAAGGGGGGTGTGTTGAAGGGAGATGGTTCTCCATGGCTCGAGAACTGCTGACCGTGCTGGTCCTCATGGGCGTCGCCGGCCTGATGTGCCTGGCAGCGGCAGCCCGGGTAATCAGGCAGTACGAGCGAGGCGTTGTGCTGCGGTTCGGCCGCCTGCGAGGCCAGGTCCGGGGGCCCGGATTCACCATGATCATTCCGTTCGTGGACCGGCTGCACAAGGTGAACATGCAGATCGTGACGATGCCGGTGCCCGCCCAGGACGGCATCACCCGCGACAACGTCACCGTCCGAGTGGACGCCGTCATCTACTTCAAGGTCGTCGACCCCGTCGACGCGATCATCCGCGTCGAGGACTACCGCTTCGCCGTCTCCCAGATGGCACAGACCTCGCTCCGGTCCATCCTCGGCAAGAGCGACCTCGACGAGCTGCTCTCCAACCGCGAGAAGCTGAACCAGGGCCTGGAACTGATGATGGACAGCCCGGCCGTCGAGTGGGGCGTGACCATCGACCGGGTGGAGATCAAGGATGTCTCCCTCCCGGAGACGATGAAGCGCTCGATGGCAAGGCAGGCCGAGGCCGACCGTGAACGCCGGGCCAGGATCATCAATGCCGATGCAGAACTCCAAGCGTCCAAGAAGCTGGCGGAAGCCGCCACCGTGATGTCCGACCAGCCTGCCGCCCTTCAGCTCAGGCTGCTGCAGACCGTGGTCGCGGTCGCCGCCGAGAAGAACTCCACCCTCGTCCTGCCGTTCCCCGTCGAGCTGCTGCGCTTCCTCGAACGGGCCACCCCGCCGCAGTCCGGCGTGTCCAAGCCTCCACCCGCCGTAATGCCTGCCGGGCCGCTCGCGGCAGACGCGCCGGCGTCGGGATCCCCAGCGTCAAACGGCGTCGGCCACACCGTGCCTTTCGGAAAGCCGGCATCGGCGGCGGACCGGAGCGCCGCCTGACACCAGCGACCTCGCCCTCGCGCAACGCGGCACCGAGACCGACGGCGTGGCGTACTTCGCGAGCTTCGGACCGAACACGAGAACATCGCAGGCCAGCCCCTTGGGCTCACTGGGACACGCCGCTCCGTATGGCGCGGGCAGGGGAACGGCCGTCTTCCGGTGTCAGAAGCGCGTTGAACCCGCACTAACGGAAGACGGCCGCCGCATGTGGGATGCGAGCCCTCGCAGGGCCGGCATCGTGGAGCACCGTCTACTGGGTGGGGCGGCTGGCTCGGAGGTCGGCCAGGAGCTCGGCCTGGCCCTCCAGGACACCGGAGAGGATGCCGCGGGCGACCCTCAGAAGTTCGGCGATCTGCGAGTCGGTGAGCGAGTAATACACGTTCGAGCCCTCCCGGCGGGTGACCACCAGGTTGGCCCTGCGCAGGACGGCCAATTGCTGGGAGAGGCTCGCAGCCTCCACCCCGACCTCCGGCAGCATCTCGGCGACTGCGTGCTCGCGCACGGACAGGAGTTCCAGGACGCGGATGCGGACCGGGTGCCCCAGCGTTTTGAAGAACTCCGACTTCAGCTGGTACAGCGGCGTGCTCGCCTGCGTAGCCCTGCCGTGACTGCCCATCTCATCCACCCGGAACCGCTCCTTCGTGGGGCATCCGTTCGCCCCTCTTCACACCTGTGACCTCCACAATTGCAGATCCCTGCAACTCACGGGACCCGGCGGCCGCCCTTAGTGACCTTCAGCCCACCGATATGGGCCCTCGCCGGTCAGGCCCTTTTGAGGAACTCGGTCCTCAGGACCAAGCCCTTGACCTTCTTCGTGTTGCACTCGACCTCGCCCGGGCGGGAAGTGAGGCGGATGTTCTTGACCAGGGTGCCGCGCTTGAGGGTCTCGGAGGTCCCCTTGACCTTCAGATCCTTGATCAGGGTGACCGAGTCGCCGTCCTCCAGCACAGCGCCGTTGGAGTCCTTGAAGATGATGCCGCTCATGGTTCCGGTGTCCTTTTCGTTTCTTGTAGGCAGGGTGGTACTGGTATCAGGCGAGGGCGGGTTTCCCGGGGCCCTGCGGGGCAGGCCAGTCACCGGTCCTCCATTGCTTGACCGCGCCCTGCGCCCCGTGGGCGGCCAGGGCGGCGCCGAGGTCGCAGTGGACCGGGACGGGCGGGCAGGTGGCGTCCGGGACGAGGGAGCCGTCTGCGGGGATCGCCGCGAGCTCGAGGTGGCGCCCGCTCTCGGCGAGGCAGCGGGCGGCCTGGGCGACGGCGATCTGTCCGCCGGCGGACCAGCCCAGCAGCCCAGTCAGGTCGAGGATGACCGGGCCGGTGCCCCGGGCCAGTGCCCAGCCGATGGCGCCGGTGAACCGGTCGGTGGCGTCCGCGCCGAGATACCCGGCCAGGGACAGCACGCCCAGGTCCTGGCAGGTGGTGTAGCGCCATTCAATCGTCATCGTTACTTCCTCGGCTTCACAGGGGGAGGGTGATCCAGATGGCCTTGCCGCGTCCGTCCGCGTCCGCCTGCACGACGGCGGTGCCGCCGAGTTCCATCGTCATTTCGACCACCATGGCCAGGCCGCTGCCCGGGGCGGTGGCGAGCGCTCCGAACAGGGCGGGCTGGTAGGGATGGCGGTCACGGACGGCGAACGCGAACCCACTCGGCCCGTGCGCGTAGATCACGCTGATCACCGGGGACTCTGCGGAGGCATGACGGACGGCGTTGGTGACCAGTTCGGCCAGGATCAGCAGCGCCGGCCCCACGCTCGGGTGCCGAAGCCCCACCCCGCACTCGACCAGCACGAGTTCGGTGGTCTCGCGGGCGATGCGGACGGCCATGCCCATGGCCGGCACATCCAGTACATGCCGGTAGGGCATTGTCTCGACCTGCACGCTCACCGGCCCGCCTCTGTCACGGTGCGGGCCAGGCGGAATCCTGACACCTGCTGCGGGTGCAGGCGCAGAAGGGTGTCGTGCGGGCCGTGGGCCCATCCGGGCAGGGTGCGCCGGTAATGGCCGGCCTCATCCGGGTCCGAAATGACATCCGCCGGGCCATGGGCGCTGACCGTCCAGCCGGTCCCGGCCGGGCTGCGGATCTCATCCACCTGGTAGGTCAGCAGCGCTCGGCCGGGGACAGCCGCGGCTTGCACGGGGGTGCGGACGACGAGGCGTCCGTACTCCATCACGTGTGCGGCGGGCCGGACGACGGCCACCTCCCGCTGGACGTAGACGAGTCGGCCCTGGGCTGAGCCTTCGAGGAGCCACAAGGCCTCGGTGCCGGAGACCTCGATCATGCGGCGGTCGGGGACGGTCATCGTGCGGCCTTCCGGAAACGGTGTCGATGTTCGAGCGGAAGCAGGCCTGCCTGCTCCAGGTGTTTGCGGGCGCCGGCGATCGCCTCCGGTGTGGTGGCGTACTCGCGGCCCTCCAGGCGCAACAGATCCAGGGCGCCGACGGCGTCGAGTGCCTGGCGCTGGCCGGGCCGGATACCGGAGGTGAGGACGGCGATGCCACGCCGGTTCAACTTCTCCACCGCGTCCTTGAGGACAAGTGCGCCGGTGGCATCCAGGGTGGTCACCCGCGACATGCGCAGGATGACCACCCTGACGTCGCAGACCTCGGAGAGTTCGAGGAGGAAGCGGTGGGCGCCGGCGAAGAAGAGGGGCCCGTCGATGCGGTAGGCGACGATGTGCTCGGCCAGCAGGGCGTGTTCCTCAGCGCTGTGCTCGCCGGGCAGGTCCGGGCGGAGGTCGACCTGCTCCATCCGCACCTGGCTCGCCACCGCCTTCAGGGCGAGGGCACCCGCGACGACCAGACCGATGATCACCGCGTAGACGAGGTCGAGGACCAGGGTGGCAGTGGCGGTCAGGACGAGCACGGCCGCGTCGGAACGGGTTGCCCTCGCCATCGCCCGCAGAGAGCCGACCTCCACCATGCGGATCGCGGTCGCCAGCAGCACGCCGGCCAGCGCGGCGAGGGGGATCTTCGAGACCAGGGGCGCCGCGGCGAACACGATCACCGCGAGTACGGCGGCATGGGTGAGTGCAGCGAGGCGGGAGGAGGCGCCGCTGCGGACGTTGACAGCCGTGCGCGCGATGGCGGCGGTGGCGGGAACGCCGCCGAACAGAGGGGCGGCCAGGTTGGCGATGCCCTGCCCGAACAGCTCCTTGTCCGGGTCGTGCTGCTGCCCCACCGTCATCCCGTCCGCGACCGTCGCCGACAGCAGGGACTCCAGCGCGGCGAGTGCCGCGACGGCGACCGCCGGGGCGAGCAGTGAGCCGAGGGCTGAGACGTCGAGGAAGGCGAGGGAGGGGGCGGGGAGCCCGGAGGGCAGGTCCCCGATCGGGGCCGCCGCGTCCAGGTGGAAGACCTGTGCGATAACTGTGGCTGCGATCACCGCGACGATCGAGAACGGGATCGCCGGCTTCCACCGGGCGCCCGCCAGCATCACCGCCGCGACCCCGGCCGAGAGGCCGATCGCGGACCAGTTCGGGAACGCCACGCAGTCCACGAGTGCCCGCCACGCCACCAGTACGACCTTCTCGCCCTCGGGCTTGTCGACCCCGAGTGCGTTGGGTATCTGCTGAAGGCCGATCACGCAGGCGATCCCGAGGGTGAACCCCTCCACCACCGGCGCCGGTACGTACCGCATGTACTGCCCGGCCCGCAGCAGGGCGAGACCGACCAGGAGCACGCCGGCCATCAGGCCGACGGTCAGGACACCGCCGGGCCCGTACTGGGCGACGATCGGCACCAGGACCACAGTCATCGCACCCGTCGGACCGGAAACCTGGAGGTTCGACCCGCCCAGCAGTGCGGCGAGCGCTCCGGCGACCACAGCGGTGGCGAGTCCCGCCTCGGCGCCGAGCCCGGAGGAGACACCGAAGCCGAGCGCGAGGGGGAGCGCGACGATCGCCACGGTCACCCCGGCCAGCAGGTCCTGGCGGGGGTGACGGCCCATCGCCTTGAAGTCGGCCCGGGCCGGCAGCACCGAGCGGAGCCGCCCGAGTGCGGAAGCCAGGAACGCATTCACGGTCACGAGGCCGCAACCTCGGACTCGCGCAGTTCTTCCAGCAGCTCGCTCTGCCCGGTGAGGACCTCGGTCAGGATCCGCCGCGCCGCCAACATCAACTGTGCGACGTCCCCGCCCGCCAGCTCGTAGACGACCGTCGCGCCGTTACGGGTCGACGTGACGATCCCCGAGCGGCGCAGGACCGCGAGCTGCTGTGACAGGGCCGACGGCTCGACCTCGATCGCGGCCAGCAGGTCCCGTACCGGCATTGGACCGTCCTGCAGCAGCTCCAGAACCCTTATCCGCACTGGGTGCCCGAGCATCCTGAAGAACTCGCTCTTGGCCTGATACAGCGGAACCGGCACGGCCTCGCACCCTTCTCACCGCCCCGACTGGGGCAACACGCCTGGTGCTGTGCTCGCGGCTACCTACGAACCCAGCCATCACAGCATCTATGAAATTGCATACTTCTGCAATTCGCAGTTGCCGCCCGGCTGGCCGTCGAAGGCGTTCGGATGGCGACGGCCGCGCTTCCCCTAGGTTCTGTCCGGCGGATCATGCGCGGAGCCAGAGTCTGATGGCTGCTGTGGTGATGGTGCCGTGGAAAACGTAGGCGCGTTTGTCGTAGCGGGTGGCGACGGCCCGGTGGTGTTTGAGCCGGT